>NZ_JACAQC010000027.1:0-96448 GCF_013385345.1 Pseudomonas sp. I8001 | reverse complement strand
GGCCATGGATGGCCCGTCGCGGCGGCCCGCGGAACCGGGCCGGAGTGCGGGCATGCCGAGCCTAGGCGAGGCACCGAGTGGTGGGGCAAAGACCTTTTGGTTACTTTTGGGGCGTTTGCCAAAAGTGACCCGCTGTAAGAGCGGAACCATAAGCCGCCGTTACCTAAATAATGGATATGTACCCAGCCCCCCAAAACCACAGCCCAAAAAAAAGGCCGCACCCTGCCAAGGAGACGGCCAAAAAAATTGTCGAGGCATTTGAAACTAACGTGCAGTAATCACCGACAGCTTGGTAATCCCCGCCCGCTCGATCGACGCCATGGCTCGCGCCACTTCGCCATAGTTCACTCCATCATCAGCCTGCAGTTGCACCCGCACATCCGGGTCCTTGGCCTTGGCCGACTGCAAGTTGAACTCCAGCAAATCCGGCTGGATTTCATCCTTGTTGATAAACAGTTTCCCGGCCGCATCAATGCTCACCACCAGCGGGTCCTTCTGCTCCACCGGGGCCACGGCCTCGGTCTTGGGCAAGTTGATCGGAATCGCATTGGTCAACAACGGCGCCGTGACGATAAACACCACCAGCAGCACCAGCATCACGTCCACCAGCGGCGTAACGTTGATCTCGCTCAGCACCTCATCACTGTCTTGCGTGGAGAAGGCCATCTCAGGACGCCTCCTTCACTTTTTGCGCGCCACCCTGGGCACCGGCCTTGCTCAGCGTCGGGTGCAGCAGCACGCGGAACGAGTTCTTCTGCGCCAGGCTGTAGAAGTCGTGGGCGAAGTCGTCCAGGTCAGCAGCCGTGAGCTTCAGGCGACGCAGGAAGTAGTTGTAGACCAGCACCGCCGGCACCGCGACGGCAATACCCACACCCGTGGCAACCAGTGCCGCACCGATCGGCCCGGCCACGGTTTCGAGGCTGGCGGAACCGGCGGCGCTGATGCCTTTCAGGGCTTCCATGATCCCCCACACAGTGCCGAACAGGCCGATAAACGGCGAGGTGCTGCCGATACTCGCAACCACGGCCAGGCCGGTTTCCAGGGAGCGACGCTCACGCACGATCTGTTGGCGCAAAGCGCGTTCAAGACGGTCCTGATGGTTGATCGCCTGGCTCAGGTCAGCAGCGTGTGGCGCTTCACCCACCTGGATCGCGGCGTAACCGGCCTGGGCCACACGAGCGGCGGCGCCGGGTTTGGTTTCGGCCAACTCAGCGGCCGAGTCCAGGCTGGATGCCGCCCAGAACTGTTTGTGGAACTTGCGATCCTGGGACTTGAGGCGGCCGAACTGGACGCCCTTGAGCAGGGCCAGGCCCCAGGTAGCGACCGAAAAGACCACCAGCAGCCAGATCACCGCGCTTTCGATGGATTCAGTTGGAGATGCTAATGCCATGATGTTTTCCCTCTGTGCAGGTCGCGATGTGTCCAACACACCGCATCCAATAATTAATGAATCTTGAAATCGATCGGTACGCTGACCCAGCCGTCCTGGGCCACATCACCCTGCTTGGCCGGTACAAAACTCCAGCGCTTCACGGCAGCCAGTGCGGCTTCGTCGAGTTGCTGGCGACCACTGCTTTTCTGAATCTGGATCTCACCCGGCTTGCCGGTGGCCAATACATGCACCCGCAACAGCACCGTGCCTTCCCAACCCCGGCGCTGGGCCAGTGACGGGTATTCGGGCGCCGGGTTCTTCAGGTACGCGGCGTTGGCCGAGGCCGGTGTGACCGGCGCGGGCGCAGGCGGTGCCGGCGGTGCTGGAGACGGTGGCGCGGGTACAGGCGGCGCGGGCGGCTGCTCGGCTACCGGTTTCGGTGCGGGCTTGGGCACAGGCTTCGGCACCGGCTTGGGTTTCGGAATCTTTTTCGGCGCCGGCTTGGCGGCCAATTCATCAACCACCGGCGGCGGTGGCTCGACAACCGGTGGCGGCGGCGGTGGCGGTACAGGCGGTGGCGGCTCCACAACCGGCGGTGCCGGCTGGGAAAATTCGATCGTCATCGGCGGGATTTCCGGCGGCACAATCGGCAGCACCGGGGTTGGCTTCTGGCTGACCCAATAGATCACCGCGCCATGCAAGGCCAGCGCGAGAATCCCCAACAGGATCGCTTCACGCCGACTCAACACACCCTTCGGGGTTTTCTGCGTACGCAACTGCCCCAACGGCGCGCGATGCGGCCGGCCAAGGTCGACCAACTCACCACCCGGTGCGTGGCGCCACTGCGCCTCTTGTGCACTGGCGGCGGTCTGGACATTGCCCATTGATTAACTCCCCTGCGGTCTTAAGCAAAAAAACCGACGGGCCTGCCTTGGCGGCCGTCGAGGGCTGAATCATCGGGGGCAGACGCTTATCTCTTAAAGTAATCTTTAAAGTTATAGATAGATCTAAATTGAATAACCGAAACATCCGGATACGCCGAAGCCACGTCCTGCGCGGCCTGGCGCCGTGGGGGAAAATCTCAATGCTTTTGAGGCATACAAAATATTCACTGAAGGCATGGCTCAGCGTGGATTACCGGCACATAAATCCTGCAATTGGCGTAGCAACGCCTGCCCGGCCGCACCAAGGCCGTTGCGTCCATACAGCGCCAGCCGCACGCCCTGCACCGCAGGCAAACCGCTGTCCGCGCCCAACACCACGTGCCCGGGCTGCACCACCCGCACCGGCAACAGGCTGATCCCCAGCCCCGCCGCCACCGCCGAACACACGCTGGCCAAGCTGGCGCTGGAATAACCGATGCGCCAGCGCCAGCCGCCCACCTCCAGGTGATGCAGCATTTCATTGCGGTACAGGCCGCCAGCGGGAAACGCCACCAACGGCAGCGGATCACGTCCCAGGGACGGCGAACTGCGGCTGTCGACCCAACACAACGGCTCCGGCCAGGACACCAGGCAGTCATCGCTGTCACCCATTTGCTTGACCAGCAGCACGTCGAATTCACCGCCGCGATAATCCCGCAACAATTCCGGCCCCAAGCCGCTGGTGACCTCCAGGCGCACCCGGGGATAAGCCTGCACAAACGCCGACAGCAGCGGCATCAGGCGCTCGGCCGCAAAGTCCTCGGGCACCGCCAGGCGCAACACGCCATCGCTCTGCTGATTGATCAGCACGTCGGCCGCCTCTTCGTGCAGCGCCAGGATGCGCCGCGCATACGCCAGCAAGCGTTCACCTTCCACCGTGGCTACCACGCGGCGCTGGTCGCGGTCGAGCACCTGGCTGCCCAACGCATCTTCCAGGCGGCGGATCTGTTGGCTGACCGTGGACTGGGTCAAGTGCAGCCGCTCGGCCGCGCGGGTGAAATTGCCGCAATCGACGACGGCAACAAAGCTGCGCAACAACACAGGATCGAACATGGGCTCACCATTCCATTTGCCACTGATTGGCATGGTTATATTTAATTTCAGAATACCCCTGCGGCTGCCCATACTTCACGCCTCATTGCGCACGAGGGGTTTTCCATGACTGACGATCAACAGCATCTGCATCACGCCGTGCAACTGGCCAAGGCCAACGTAGCCGCCGGTGGCCGCCCGTTTGGTGCCGTGCTGGTGCGCAACGGCGAGGTGCTGGTGGAGGCGGTCAACGAAATCCACTTGAGCCAGGACCCCACCGCCCACGCCGAGATGCTCGCCATCCGTGCCGCCAGCCAACAACTCGGCCCGCGCCTCGACGGTTGTGTGATCTACGCCAGCGGCCAGCCCTGCCCGATGTGCCTGAGTGCGATGCACCTGTGCGGCATATCCCGCGTGGTGTTCGCTGCCAGCAACGACGTGGCGGCGCCCTTTGGTTTGTCCACAGCAGCGATCTACCAGCAACTGGCGCTGCCGCTGGCGGAGCAAAAATTGCCCGTACAGCACCTGCCGCAGGCAGCGATGCAAGCCCTCTACCGCGAGTGGCAGGCCCTGCATGACGCTGAATAATTCATTCGCCGGCAAGCTCGCCGGTTGGGGTTTGCTGGTAGTGCTGGGCCTGAACCTGCGGCCCATCCTCAGTTCCATCAGCCCGTTGCTGGGGGAAATCCGTCTGGCCACCGGCCTGAGTTTCCAGAGCAGCGCCCTGCTCACCAGCCTGCCGGTGATCTGCATGGGCCTGGTGGCGCTGGTAGGTGTGCGCCTGGAGGCGAAGCTGGGGGAGCGTCGCGGAATCGCCCTGGGCTTGATGATGATTCTGCTGGCGTGCCTCGCGCGCTGGCTGTTTGGCCAGGCGCCGGCGCTGCTGGCCACGGCATTGTTCGGCGGTGCGGGTGTGGCGCTGATCCAGGCGCTGGTGCCGGCGATGATCAAGCGCCAGTTTCACCAGCGCGTGCCGTTGGCGATGGGGGTTTACTCGGCTTCGCTGATGGGCGGCGGTGGCTTGGCCGCCCTGCTCAGCCCGTTGGTGGCGGGGCATTTCCAGCAGTGGCAGGCGGGGCTCGGGATCTGGCTGCTACCGGCCCTGGGCGCACTATTGTTGTGGGCGTGGCTGCCATTGGGTGCGGCGAAAAACCCGCAGGTGACGGCGCCGTTCCAGGGCCTGCGCAACCGTCGGGCGTGGTTGCTGGCGCTGTATTTCGGCCTGGTGAATTGCGGCTACATGAGCATGGTCGCGTGGCTGCCGGCCTACTATCAGCAGTTGGGTTGGGGCGTACTGCCCAGTGGTTCGCTGCTGGCGTTCATGACGATCTTCCAGGTAATCGCCGCGCTGCTGATGCCGGCACTGGCGCAACGTGGCATTGATCGTCGACCGTTACTGAGCATCAGCCTGCTGGCCCAGACCGTGGGCTATATCGGCCTGCTGACGGCGCCGCTGGAATTCCCCCACGTGTGGGTGGCGTTGATCGGTTTCGGCCTGGGAGCGTGTTTCGCCCTGAGCCTGTTGCTGACCCTGGATCACCGCCGCGACCCTCGGGAGGCCGGCCAACTGGCGGCGTTCGTCCAGGGCGTGGGCTTTTTGATCAACGCCGTATCACCGTGGCTGACCGGCTGGCTGCGGGAATTGACTGGCAGTTTCGTCAGCGCGTGGATGGTGCTGACGCTGACGGTGGTGGCGATGCTGATACTCACCCGGGTGTTCAGCCCGGGCACCTACCGCACAGGCTCTATGGATATGCAATTTGAATCTAGATAAAACAATGAACATTCTTTTGCGGAATAAGCGAGGCGATTAGAATCGCGGTTTCCTTCAGGACGCCGGAAAACTCCATGGACCTTCGCCAACTGCGCTACTTCATTGCTCTGAACGAGTACCGCAGTTTTGTGCGCGCCGCCGACGCCATGGGCATTACCCAGCCGGCGTTCAGCCGCAGCATCCAAAGCCTGGAACAGGAGTTTGGCTGTGTGCTGGTGGACCGCGCCCACAAAGACCTGCGCCCCACTCCCGAGGGCCAGGTGGTGTTGCAACATGCCTTGTCGCTCGTTCAGGGGGCGGCGCGGCTGAGCCACGAAGTCACCCGCATGACCAAGCTCGACGCCGGCGAATTGCGCTTTGGCTGCGATGCCGTGGCGGCGGTGAACCTGGTGCCTGGAGCGATCGCACGGTTTGTCGGCGCTCATCCACGAGTACGCAGCGGTTTGCATGTGGATAACTGGGAAAAACTCGGACGCAGTTTGAGTCGCGAAGAGATCGAATTCTTCATCGCCGATGTGCGCCACTTCGAGGCCGATCCGAATTTCCAGACCCAGGCCCTGACACCCCGGCGCAATGTATTTTTCTGCCGCGCCGGGCACCCGTTACTGGCCAAGGACAGCCTCTCGACCAACGACTTGTTTGACTACCCGCTGGCCACACCGCTGATCGCTCCCGGGGTACGCAAGCTACTGGCCAACCTGAGCGGGCGTGTCGACTTTTCTCCCGCTATCGAACTGGAGCAGTTTGCGGCGCTGGCAGCCATCGTGCACCAGTCCAACGCGATTGGCCTGGGTGCCGAGGATGCGTTTGCCGAAGACTTTGCCCGTGGCGCACTGACGGTGTTGCACTGGCGCAACGTGCCTCACAGCCTCGACAGTTTGAACAACCGCTGCGGGATCATCAGCCGTACCGGGTTTCGCTTGTCGCCGGCGGCGAAGGCGATGATCGAAACCCTGATCACCGTGGATACCCCCTCTGCTGAAGCAAGCTTGCTCGCCCGCAATTAAAAAACCAGGCTTGCGCGCGACAGCCCATTCTCTTGATTTCAATGAAACTGTTATCGGCAATCAGCGGGTTTTTTCGCCTGCCGGGAACCGACACCATTGGCTCCAGAACAGAAAAACCTGGAGCCCTGCCATGTACTTGAAATACCCAATCAGTTGGACTGCCCTTGCCTTGGCAGCGGCCCTCACCGGCACCGCCGCCCAGGCTTCCATGCCGGCGAACCTGCCCGCCGATCAGAGCGTTGGCGCCATCGAGCAGGTGCACGCCTTCCACGATGCCATGCCCACCGGCGTGAGCGTTACCGAGACCGGACGCATCTTTGTCAACTTTCCTCGCTGGGGCGACGAGGTGCCGTTTACCGTCGCAGAATTGCGCGACGGCAAAGTCGTACCCTACCCTGACCAGGCGATAAACCAGGCCAACCCCAAAGACCCGGCCAAAGGGTTTATCAGCGTACAAAGCGTGGTGGCCGACGGGCGCGGACGCCTCTGGATACTGGACACCGCGGCGCCTGGCTTCTCGCCTCCACAGCCAGGTGGTGCCAAGCTCGTCGCAGTTGAGCTCGCCACCAACAAGGTGGTCAAGACCCTCGTATTCCCGAAAAACGTCATGCTGCCCGGCACCTACGTCAACGACATGCGCTTTGATTTTCGCGTGGGTGACCAAGGCGTGATCTATATCACCGACTCTTCACTTACCGGCCCGGGCGCGATCATCGTCATGGACATCGCCAGTGGCACGGCCATACGCCGGCTCAGTGGTGCACCCTCGACCTCGGTCGACCCGAACTTCGTACCCACGGTCGAAAGCCAGGTCCTGAAAGTGCGGGATGCCAAAGGCGGCACCCAGCCTTTTGCCGTGGCTTCGGACGGCATCGCCCTGTCGGCTGATGGGCAGACCTTGTATTTCTGCCCGCTGTCGAGTCGGCACCTGTACGCCATCCCCACGGCACTGCTGCGTGACGAGACAGTCAGCGAAGCACGGCTCGAAATGGCGGTCAAAGACCTCGGGGAAAAAGGCGCCTCGGACGGGCTTGAAGCCGACGCCTCGGGGGCCGTGTATGCCGGCGACTACGAAAACAACAGCGTGCGCAAACGGCTGGCGAACGGGCAATGGCAGACCATCGTCCATGATCCGCGTGTGCTTTGGCCCGACACACTGTCAATCGGTCCTGATGGCTACCTGTACTTCATCGCCAATCAGCTGCACCGCCAAAGCATCTTTCACGCAGGCAAAGACTTGCGCCAGAAACCCTACAGCCTGCTGCGCGTGAAGATCGATGCCGCGCCGGCGCCCACACACTAGCGGCGCCGAAGCATGAATATTGATGCGTTGAACCTGTTCATGCGATCAACAGAGCTGGGCAATATCACCGCAGCCGGCAGGGAGCTGGGACTCGCGCCCTCGGTGGCCAGCCACAAACTGGCGAAGCTTGAAGAATACCTGGGCATGCGCCTGCTGCATCGCACCACTCGCCAGGTCAGCCTGACCGAAGACGGTGCGCTGTTTCTGCCCCATGCAATCCGGGTGCTGGCAGCCGTGGACGAGGCCTATCTGGTCGCGGTGAAAGGCAAGGACGTGGCCAAGCGGGTGTTAAGAGTATCCGCCCCCGGGTCCTTCGCGCGGATGTGCCTGATGCCGGCCATTACCCGGTTCCTGCACGCCAACCCGAAGCTGAAGATCGACCTGATACTGTCCGATCAAATGCAGGACCTGACCGAGATCGGGATTGATGTGGCAATCCGCATCGCCGCCCTGAAGGACTCATCCCTGGTGGCGCGCAAGCTCGGCTGCGACAGACGCATCCTGTGTGCGGCACCCGCCTACCTCCAGGCGCATGGCGAACCGACTTCACCTGCGGAGCTGGTCAATCATTCCTGCATCCTGCTGGGCGACGAGGACCATTGGCGTTTCGTGGGTGCCCAGTCACACAAAGTCACGGCAATCAGTGGTTCGCTCAGAGTCAATTGCGGCGAAAGCGCACGGCTTGCAGCGGAAGGTGGGCTCGGCATCGTCTCTGTTTCACAGTGGAACGTCAGGCCCTCACTGGAAAGCGGCGCATTGGTGGAAATCATGCCGTCCTGTGTCCTGGAGCAAACCCGGGATATATGGGCGATCTACCCCAGCGCGCGGTTGATCTCATCCAAGGCTCGGGCTTTCGTCGAGTTCATGATCGCCGAGTTCCAGGGCGATTTTTAGCATCGGAAAAAATCATGACGCTGACTCACCAAGCTGCAGGCAAAACAAATCTCGCGAGCGGCCCACGCGTCGTTCGACTAGGGGTGACAGACTTGTCGTTCCATCGGGTTACCGCTGCGGTGGTAGCGCTGGTGTTGCAACGCATGGGCCTGACCGGGCAAAGACGGCCGTTCGATTCCGAGGCCTTTTACGAATTCTGAATTCGCGGCAGGCTGGCTACAAGGGCCTGCTCACTGAGGCTAGTTTGGCGATGCAGATGTTCTGCAATCTCCCCAAACCGAGGATTCCAACATGCTCTACCTGGTTTTCAGCGGCACCATCAAAGAAGGCAAACAGGCCGAGTTCTATCGTGATGTAGCGGCCGTTTCACAAAAGCTCACCCACCAGCACGACAAGGCCGTGGTCTATCAATGGCATAAGGATGAAGAGAACCCCAACCGGTTCTTTCTCAACGAACAGTGGGAAAGCGTCGCGGACCTGCACGCGCATTTCGAAACGCTCTACAAAGCCTTCGGCCCGGCGAAACCCACCGAGCGCCTGCCGGCGAAAATCCTCGCGTACCTGGATGAAGCACAGGTGAACTTCTACCAGGCCATTCAGTAAATCGCACCCGGTCACCCCAGGGTGACCGGGACGCTTGCTCAGCTCGCTGTCCTTTCCACCGGGTTGAGTTCGCTCAGCCGTCCCTCCTGGCGCGCAAACCGATTGGCCCGGGCAAACGTGCCAAAATCGTTGAAGCGCACGCCCATCTCCGCCATCACCTTGTGCGCCGTTTTCACCGTCATCTGGCGGATGTAGAACGGCTCCTTGACCACAAAGTGATGAATCCCGTGGGTACTGCCGAAATTGAAGCAGAACGCCTGCAACGGCCACAGCCACCACGGGTTGAGCACCTGGGTTTGCTGGATCACGTTGCCCGGCTCGATGTCGCCGTAGTAGTGCATGTTGGAGCTGACAAAGTGCAGGCAGAAGGTACGCAGCACGTTGGGGCCGATGATCACCACGGCGGCGATGTCGATGATGTGCATCACCGCCAGCGTGTTGGCCGACCAGTCGATCGGCGCGCCCAGCAGGCTGGCGATGCCATTGGCGGCATGAAAGCCGAGGAACACATACCACGCGCCCCAATGCAGCAGCGCCAGCGGTGCGTAGACCAGCGCCGTGCGCTTGAGAATGCCCAGCTTGTGCTTCCAGGACGGTGCCCGCAGCACCCGGATCAGTGCCGACATGATGTTGTCGCCGACCATCAGCAAACGTGCCAGGCCCCACGGTTCACCGTTGGTGATCGCGCGCTCTTCGATGTCGGTTTCGCTGCCGGAAACCTTGTGGTGATTGAGGTGGATATGGCGCCGTACCCAAGGGTTGATGGTGCTGGGCCGCGCCAGCCACACCAGGCCCATCATCAGGTTGTGGGGCAGGCGCTGCTTGCGAAAGTACATGCTGTGGATCAGGTCGTGTTCCAGTTCGTGGGTCAATGACGCGAGGAATGCGTTGAGCAGCAGGCACACCCACCACGCCATGTGCCCGGTGATATACAGCGCCGCCGAACCCAGCATGCCCACCAGGGCAAAGGCCAGGATGCCCGCGCCCAACGCATCCTGATGCAGCAGCCAGGGGTGGCGCTGGCGCAATAACAGCCCCTCGGCCAGCACCACTTCACGAATATGCGCTGAACGCTGTTGTGCGTTCATCTGCCGGGGGCTTGCAGAAGTACCGTCCATGCTTCCATCCTCTGTCTTATTGATGCGTACATCCTGCCCTATGCGATCTGGCGGGACGCTAGCCCCACACGCCAACCTGTTGACCGCAAGCGCCAATCAACATGACCGAACCGACCTCTCTCGCCAGCTGGACCCGCGCCCTGCGCAAGCAGCTCGACGCCCTGGGCCTCGACAGCGCCGCGCTGTGCGCCCAGGCCGGGCTCGACCCGCAGTTGATGGAAGATCCGAACGCGCGCTACCCGCTATCGGCCACCACGCGCCTGTGGGAACTGGCGGTACAGGCCAGCGGCGACCCGGCGATTGGCTTGCGGGTGTCGCGGTTTGTCAGCCCCACCACCTTTCACGCGCTGGGTTATGCGCTGGTGGCCAGCGGCAGCCTGCGGGAAGTGTTCGAGCGGATCGTGCGCTATCACCAGGTGGTCAGCGACGCCCTGAGCCTGGAGCTTAGCCGGGAGGGCGAACGTTACCGCTTTCGCCTGCAACAGCCCCCCGGTACACCCGCACCCGCGTTTGAGGCGATTGATGCGTTCGCCGCGATTTACGTGCGCACCTGCCGCAATCGCCTGGGCCGGGAGTACGCGCCGCTGGCGGTGTACCTGCGGCGGCCCGAGCCGGCTGATCCCAAGCCGTGGCACACGGTATTTCGCGCGCCGGTGTTTTTTGCCGCCGAGGAAGACCGTCTGGAATTTGCGGCCCGGGACTTTGACAGCCACCTGGACGATGCCAACCCCGAGTTGGCCGAGCACAATGAAACCGTGCTCAAGCGCACCCTGGCGCAACTGCGGCCGCTGACCTGGGAACGCAAGGTGCGTTCGGCCATCGAAGCGCAGTTGCCTGACGGTGAGCCGAGCGCCGAGCGCATCGCCCAGGCGTTGCATCTGAGTTTGCGCAGCTTGCAGCGGCATCTGGCGGATGAGGGCTGCCGGTTTGATGCGCTGCTGAACGAATGCCGGGAGAACCTCGCGCTGCTGCATCTGCGGGATCCCGAGTGTTCGCTGGCGGAGATCAGTCATTTGCTGGGGTTTGCCGATACCAGCAGCTTCAACCGGGCGTTCAAGCGCTGGACCGGGATGACGCCGGGGCAGTTTCGGGATGGGTTGAGGTAGCTGGAGTTGCGGCGGCTGCGAGGGCCTCTTCGCGAGCAAGCCCGCTCCCACATTTGACCGCATTCCAAAGGATGTACTCGGTCAAATGTGGGAGCGGGCTTGCTCGCGAAAGCGGTCAATCAAACACCCCAAAAGCCAGTGGCAGTCAGCGCCCCCGATCCCGCCGCAACACTTTCTTCACCCGCGCCACCAACGCCCGGGCTTCAAACGGCTTGAGCAGATAATCATCCTCATGCAGTTCCAGCCCACGCAGCCGATCTTCAATCCCGTCCGGCGTGGTCAAAAACAACATCGGCGTCTCACCCTTCAACCGGATCGCCTGCTGCAGCTTCCAGGCGTTCAGCCCCGGCAGCATCACATCCAGGATCACCAGGTCGTATTCGGTGCTTTCCACAAAGCGCAGGGCCGCCATGCCATTGGCCGCCACCTCCACCGTGTAGCTGGCCTCTTCAAGACTGCGGCCCATCGCCTCGGCCGCCTCTGACTCGTGTTCCACTAGCAGGACGCGCATAACACACCTCGAATAATCGTGAACGCAGGCTACCACCCTCAGGCATGCGCCGCCTCGCGCAAACGTTGCGGGTCGAGGATTTCGATCTCGCCATAGCCCAGGCGCACGATGCCCTGGCCTTGCAGGTCCTTGAGCAACGCATTGGTGGTCTGGCGCGACAGGCTCAGCATCGCGGCCAAGTCTTCCTGGGGCAGTTGCAGCACCTGCCGGGCCTGCTCGATGTCGCCATAGCCCTCGGCGATCATCAGCAGGCGGTGCGCCACCCGCACCGACGCCGGCATCAGGCTCAATTGCTCGATATTGATAAAGGTCAGGCGCAGTTTCTGGCTCATCAACAGGGCCATGTCGCGCCAGTAACGCGGAGTCTGTTCAAGAATGTGCAGCAACGCCGGCTGCGGTACCTGCAGCAACGTACACGGCCCGACGGCGCAGGCATCGTGGGTGCGGGGCAACCCGTCGAACAATGAGATTTCGCCGAACCAGTATGGCAACTCCGCCAGGCTCAACACTGCCTCCTTGCCCTGCTCGTTCACCGCGCTGATGCGCAGGGAGCCTTCCAGCACCGCATACAACCCACACGGCGGATCGCCGCGCTTGAACAGGTATTGCCCCACCGTCAGCTGCCGCAACCGGGCGCTGGCCAGCAAGCTATTCTGTAGATCAGCAGGCAGATGGCTGTACCAGTGACCGGTGGCCAGCCGTGGGTGCCATTTCTCTACATCCATGCGAACTCCGAAGATTGTCGGCCAGTTGACAGTGTGTCGTGGGCCTACAGGGCATGATCAAACATCCTACAGGAGGAACAACAATGAAAAGCCTCGTCGACCATCTCAGTCAATACGCCGCCTACCACCGCGACCCGCGCAATATCGCCAGCCACTTTATCGGCATCCCGCTGATTGTGGTGGCCGTGGCCGTGCTGCTGTCACGCCCCGAATGGACGGTGGCCGGGCTGTGGCTGTCGCCCGCGGTGGTAGTGGCGCTGCTTTCGGCATGGTTCTACCTGCGCCTGGAACTGGCGCTCGGCGTGTTGATGACGGTGCTGATGGGCCTGTCGGTGTGGGCCGGGCATGTGCTGGCGGCACAAAGCACGCTGGTGTGGCTGAGCAGCGGCATCGGCATGTTCGTGGTGGGCTGGGTGATCCAGTTTGTGGGGCATTACTACGAGGGGCGCAAGCCGGCGTTTGTCGATGACGTGTCCGGGTTGATCGTGGGCCCGTTGTTCGTGGTGGCGGAGTTGGCGTTCCTGGTGGGGCTGCGGCATGACCTGAAGCGGCAGATTGAAGAGCGCTCGGGGCCCGTGGCCGTGCGGCACAAGAACGCCACGGCCTGAGCAACACTGGAGATCCAAATGTGGGAGCGGGCTTGCGGCGCTTGATCGTTCCCACGCTCTGCGTGGGAATGCAGCCCGGGACGCTCCGCGTCCTGAAGCGTGACGCAGAGCGTCACAAGAGGCGTTCCCACGCGGAGCGTGGGAACGATCAACGTCTTAAGCTTTTTGCCAGACCTTGGGCTTGAAGAACAACGTCTCGCCCCGCGCCAAACCCGTCAGGCTGTCGTGGTCTTTCACCACTTCAGCCTCGATCAACTCGCTCTGGCCTTCGACCTTCAGGGTCACCCGGGTGGTCGCGCCAAGCGGGCGAATATCACGCACTTCAGCCGCGTGGTGGTCTTCCAGTTCATGGCGCGACAGCGACACTTCATGCGGGCGGAACAGCACGTGCTTGTCTTCACCCAAATGCAGGCGGTTGGAGTCCCCGAGGAAGTGATAAACAAAATCACTGGCCGGGTTTTCGTAGACTTCGCCCGGTGAGCCAATCTGCTCGATCACGCCCTTGTTCATCACCACGATGCGGTCCGCCACTTCCATGGCTTCTTCCTGGTCGTGGGTCACGAAGACCGAGGTCAGGTTGATGTCTTCGTGCAGGCGCGCCAGCCAGCGGCGCAGTTCTTTACGAACCTTGGCATCCAGGGCGCCGAAGGGTTCATCCAGCAGCAGCACTTTCGGCTCTACCGCCAGGGCGCGCGCCAGGGCGATACGCTGGCGCTGGCCGCCGGAGAGTTGTTCCGGGTAGCGATCCGACAGCCAATCGAGCTGCACCATGTTCAGCAGCTCGTGGACTTTCACGGCGATCTGGCTTTCGGTGGGGCGCTGGTTTTTCGGTTTCATGCGCAGGCCGAACGCGACGTTGTCGAACACGGTCATGTGGCGGAACAGCGCGTAGTGCTGGAACACAAAGCCGACGTTGCGATCACGCACGTCGTGGCCGGAGACGTCTTCACCATGGAACACGATGTTGCCGGCATCCGGGGTTTCGAGACCGGCGATGATCCGCAGCAGGGTGGTCTTGCCGCAGCCGGACGGGCCCAGCAACGCCACCAGCTCGCCACTCTGGATGTCCAGATTGATGCTGTTCAGGGCCTTGAAGGCGTTGAAATTCTTGCTGACATTACGGACTTCGATCGACATGACTTATTCCTCACCAGCACTTTTGCGCAGGCGGTTGATACGGTTCTCGCTCCACTGCTTGAGCAGCAGGATGAAGAGCGCCAGGATCAGCAACAGGCTCGCGACGGCAAACGCGGCGACGTGGTTGTATTCGTTGTAGAGGATCTCGACGTGCAGCGGCAAGGTGTTGGTCACGCCGCGAATGTGGCCGGACACCACCGACACCGCACCGAACTCACCCATGGCCCGCGCGGTACACAGCACCACGCCGTAGATCAGGCCCCACTTGATGTTCGGCACGGTGACATGCCAGAACATCTGCCAGCCGTTGGCGCCCAGGAGGCGCGCGGCCTCTTCTTCCTGGGTGCCCTGCTCCTGCATCAGCGGGATCAGCTCACGCGCCACGAACGGCACGGTGACGAAGATGGTCGCCAGCACGATGCCCGGCAAGGCGAACACGATCTGGATGTCATGGTCTTGCAGCCACGGGCCAAAGAAGCCCTGGGCGCCGAACATCAACACGTAGACCAGGCCGGCGATCACCGGCGATACCGAGAACGGCAGGTCGATCAGGGTCACCAGGATACTTTTGCCACGGAACGAGTACTTGCTCACGCACCAGGCGGCGCTGACACCGAACACCACGTTGAGCGGTACCGAAATCACCACGGCGATCACCGTGAGTTTCAGCGCCGACAGCGCGTCCGGCTCAAGGATCGCGGTGAAGAACGCACCCAGGCCATTCTTCAGGCCCTGGGACACCACGATAAACAGCGGCAGCAACAAAAACAGGAAGAACACCAGCCAGCCAAGGCTGATCAGGATGCGTCGGGACACCGCACTGCCACGACGGGCAGCGTTGGCCGAGGACGCGGCGGAAATAGACGATTGGGACATGTTCCGCGCCTCCTTATGGGTGTTCGATGCGCCGCTGCAGCAAGTTGATCAGCAGCAGCAGGACAAAGGAAACCACCAGCATCAGCACACCGATGGACGTGGCGCCGTGGTAGTCGTATTGGTCGAGCTTGACCATGATCAGCAGCGGCAGGATCTCGGTTTTCATCGGCATGTTGCCGGCGATGAAGATCACCGAACCGTACTCACCGACACCTCGTGCAAACGCCAAGGCGAAGCCGGTCAACCAGGCAGGCAGCAGCGCCGGTACCAGGATGTAGCGGAACACTTGCAGGGGCTTGGCGCCGAGACAGGCGGCGGCTTCTTCGATTTCCCGGGGGATATCGGCCAACACCGGCTGCACGGTACGCACCACGAATGGCAGCGTGACGAAGGTCAGCGCGAGAGTGATGCCCAGGGGGGTATAGGCGATCTTGAAGCCCAGGTCGGCGGCGAACTGGCCTACCAGCCCGGTGGGCGTGTACAGCGCGGTGAGTGCAATACCGGCGACGGCGGTGGGCAGGGCGAACGGCAAGTCGATCATCGCATCGATGATCTTGCGCCCGGGGAAGGTGTAGCGCACCAGTACCCATGCCAGCAGGGTACCGATCACGCCGTTGATGATCGCGGCATACAACGCAGTGCCGAAGCTCAGTTTCAACGCCGCCAGCACACGCGGTGCGGAGATGATGTTCCAGAACTGATCCCAGGTGAGTTGAGCGGCATGTACAAACATCGCCGCAAGGGGGATGAGTACGATCAGGCTGAGGTACACCACGGTGTAGCCCAGCGTCAGCCCGAAGCCGGGTATGACGGGGGAGATACGACGCGACATAAGAGTCCTTGGTTAGCGGGTAGATACCACTGTAGGAGCGAGCTTCTGTGGGAGCTGGCTTGCCTGCGATGCCGGCACCTCGGTGTATCAGTTACACCGAGGTGATGCTATCGCGGGCAAGCCCGGCTCCCACAGAAAGCTGGCTCCTACAGTTTGATTTTGCTTACTGCGCCGAGTAGATCTGGTCGAACACGCCACCGTCATTGAAGAATTTCGGTTGGGCAGTTTTCCAGCCGCCGAAGTCTTTGTCGATAGTCACCAGGTCCAGTTTCGGGAACTGCTGGGCGTATTTGGCGGCGACTTTCTCATCGCGTGGGCGGTAGAAGTTCTTCGCCGCAATCTCCTGGCCAGCCGGGCTGTACAGGTGCTTGAGGTACTCGGTGGCGATCTCGGTATTGCCCTTTTTCTCGGCGTTCTTGTCGACCACGGCCACTGGCGGCTCGGCGAGGATCGACAGTGAAGGTACAACGATGTCGAACTTGTCGGCGCCGCCGTCTTCCTTCAGGGCCAGGAAGGCTTCGTTTTCCCAGGCCAGCAACACGTCACCCTGACCGTTGTTGACGAAGGTGATGGTCGAACCGCGCGCGCCGGTGTCGAGGATCGGCACGTGCTTGAACAGCTCTTTCACGTATTCCTGGGCCTTGGCTTCGCTGCCACCGGCTTTCAGGCCGTAGGCCCAGGCGGCGAGGAAGTTCCAGCGGGCGCCGCCGGAGGTTTTCGGGTTCGGGGTGATCACCGACACGTCTTTCTTGATCAGGTCGCCCCAATCCTTGATGCCTTTAGGGTTGCCCTTGCGTACCAGGAACACGATGGTCGAGGTGTACGGGGTGCTGGCGTCCGGCAGGCGGGTTTGCCAGTTTTCCGGCAGGGTCTTGCCCAGTTTTGCGATTTCGTCGATGTCGCCGGCCAGGGCCAGGGTCACGACGTCGGCGCGCAGGCCGTCGATTACCGCTCGGCCCTGCTTGCCCGAACCACCGTGGGATTGCTGAATCTTGACGTTGTCACCCGGGTGCGACTGCTTCCAGAAGCTGGTGAATTCAGCGTTGTAGTCCTGGTAGAGCTCGCGGGTGGGGTCGTAAGACACGTTGAGCAGTTCGTAATCCTTGGCAACAGCGGAACCGGCAAACACGGCACTGGCCAGTGCTGCCAGGGCATAACGGCGAATCGACGACATAGAAGGCTCCTGAAATTCTTGGGTGTTGGCTTTTTTCTTATAGTTGCGGGTCTTGCAATCGAATCGCCGGTGTTGCTCAGCTCGGTTTGTTGCCCGGGTTCTGCAAACGGAATTTCTCTTTGCGTTCGATTTGTACTACCTGGGCGTTGTGCACAGTGATTTCCACCGCGCCAAACCGCAGATCGCGCAGGGCGCTCTGGATCTCGCGCAAAATGGCTGCTTCGTCCTGGCCGTCAACGCTACGTAGAGATGCGCTCATGGTCGTGCTCCTGAAATGAGAAGTGCCTCGCAGTGGCGGCACTGCTTGCGGCGTGAGGGCGATAGTAGATAAGCGCGGATATTCTTAAAAATACTATTTAAGAATGTTTATATAACCAGAAAGAATTTTCTGATGGGACGTGGGGTTGCGAGGGGTTTGGCGGGACGACCCATGAAATAAAGCCGTG
The DNA here is from genome assembly GCF_013385345.1 of Pseudomonas sp. I8001. NCBI lineage: Bacteria > Pseudomonadati > Pseudomonadota > Gammaproteobacteria > Pseudomonadales > Pseudomonadaceae > Pseudomonas > Pseudomonas sp. I8001. Next base: position 79,007 of record NZ_JACAQC010000027.1, on the reverse strand, counting down.
TGGAGATCCAAATGTGGGAGCGGGCTTGCTCGCGAAGGCGGTGGGTCAGTGACAGATTTGCTGACTGCCACACCGCCTTCGCGAGCAAGCCCGCTCCCACATTTTGGCCCTGTTTGAAATCAGGACAGGCGGTGGTTAACGAATTGTCGGCGCCCTCGCCCAATCCAGCTCACTGGCCGGCATCGGCCGACCAAACCAGTACCCCTGGCCCAGGTCACAGCGCTGTTCCAATAGAAACCGCGCCTGCTCAACCTGCTCGATACCTTCGGCATGCACCTGCATGCCCATGCTCTGCGCCAACGCGATCACTACCCGCACGATCGCCGCATCGTCCTCATCCCATGGCAACCCGGCGACAAAACCCTGGTCGATCTTGAGCTTCTGCACCGGCAAGCGCTTGAGCCGCAGCAGCGATGAGTAACCGGTGCCAAAGTCGTCGATGGCCAGGCGCAAGCCGAGCTCACGCAGGCGATGCATTTGCTCAAGGGCGACTTCCGGGTCTTCCATCACCGCGCTTTCGGTGACTTCCAGCTCTAAAAGCGCCGGATCCAGCCCCGTGTCGTGCAGCACCTTGGCCACTTGCTCATACAGCTCCCGCCGGGCAAACAGGCGGCTGGACACATTCACCGCGAGAAACGTCAACGGTGCACCGTCTGCCAGCCACTGGCACATCTGGCGGCAGGCCTGGTCCATGACCCAGGCGTCGATGTCGGCAATCAGCCCGGTGCGCTCGGCAATCGGGATGAATTCCCCCGGCGGCACCAGCCCGCGCTCCGGGTGCTGCCAGCGCACCAGGGCTTCGACGCCGATCATTCGGCTGTCTTGCAGGTCGTGCACTGGCTGGTAGTAAACCCGCAGCTCCTGCTGATCCAGGGCGCGGCGCAGTTCACCGGCCATTTCCACGCGGTGCTGGGCGTGGGCAGTAAGCTCTTCGGTGTACAAGGCGTAGCCTTCGCGGCCGGCGCTCTTGGCCTTGAACAACGCGGAGTCGGCGTTGCGCAGCAGTTGCTCGGCGCTCAGCGCGTCGCTGGGGAACAGGCTGATCCCGATGCTCACGCTGATAAACAGTTGATGGCCGTCGAAGATGACCGGTTCTTTCATCGCGTCGAGAATACGTTGCGCCAGGGCGGCGGCCTGGCCCACCTGTGGACAACTTTCCGCCAGCACCGCGAACTCGTCACCGCCCAGGCGCGCCAGGGTCACGCCGGGGCCGAACAGGCCTTGCAGGCGCTCGCCGACGGCCTTGAGCAACTGGTCGCCGACGTTATGGCCGAGGCTGTCGTTGATGATCTTGAAATGGTCGAGGTCGAGCAGCAGCAAGGCGCAGCCACGTTTATGGATCTGCGCGGAGGCCAGGGCCTGTTCGGCACGATCGGTGAACAGCAGGCGGTTGGGCAGGTCGGTCAGCGGGTCGTGATGGGCCAGGTGCGCCAACTCGCTCTCGGAGTGCTTGATGGCGCTGATATCGGAGAACACCGCGACGTAGTGGCTGATATGGCCCTGCTCATCACGGATCACCCGGATGGTCTGCCACTGTGGGTAGATTTCGCCGCTTTTACGGCGGTTCCAGATTTCACCGCTCCATTCACCGTCACGTTCCAGCGTCTCGAACATCGCCTGGTAGAAACTGGCCGAGTGGCGCCCGGACTTGAACAGGCTCGGCTGGCGCCCCAGCACGTCTTCGCACTGGTAGCCGGTGATTTCGATAAAGGCCCGGTTGACGTGAACAATCAGCCCCTGGGCATCGGTGACCAGCACCCCTTCGCGGGTGCAATCGAACACGGCGGCGGCCTGGCGCAGGCGCTCGCGGTTTTCCTTCAGTGGCTGCTGGATCAGGTTCGCCCGGGCAAAGTGCGCGCAGAGCAGGTAGATCGCCAGGGCACTGAGGCTGACCCACAGGTAACCGCGTATCTGAAGCCAGCGGCCCAGCTCCACGGGTTCATCGATAAAGTTGATCAATACCTGATGGCTGAGCTGAATCCACACAATCGAAACCAGCAGGTACATCAGCCCGGCACGCAGGGCACCTCGGTATGAAAACAGCATATGTTCAGTAATCCTTACTAAAAAACCAGATTCGCCCTACAAAGGTTACGGATTATAGAATAAGAAACATCCAGTCACTCCTATCTGAAAGGGCGGCTGGTTTTATCTGTAGGCTTAGTGATAATGCGCAAGCTGGTTTTTTCTTTATCTGAGGGCCATACAGCCTATGTGGTACAACGGTTTTCTTGACTTGTCGGCCTGGCAACTGGTGGCAGTCACTCTGTTGATGACCCACGTGACCATTGTCGGGGTCACGGTCTATCTGCACCGCTATTCAGCCCACCGCTCCCTGGAGCTCAATGCTGGCCTGAAACACTTCTTCCGCTTCTGGCTGTGGCTCACCACGGCGCAGAACACCCGCGAGTGGACCGCTATCCACCGCAAACACCACGCCAAGTGCGAAACCGTCGACGATCCCCACAGCCCGGTGATCAAGGGCCTGTCCACCGTGCTGCGCAAAGGCGCCGAGCTGTATCGCGCCGAAGCCGAGAACCCCGAGACCCTGCGCATCTACGGCAAGAACTGCCCGGAAGACTGGATCGAGCGCAAGCTCTACACCCCGTACCCGCTGCTGGGCGTGGCGATCATGGGCGTGATCGACCTACTGCTGTTCGGCACCATCGGCATCACCATCTGGGCCATCCAGATGATGTGGATCCCGTTCTGGGCTGCCGGCGTAATCAACGGCCTGGGTCATGCCATCGGCTACCGCAACTTCGAATGCCGCGATGCGGCCACCAACCTGATTCCCTGGGGCATCATCGTGGGTGGCGAAGAGCTGCATAACAACCACCACACCTACCCCAACTCCGCCAAGCTGTCGGTGAAGAAGTGGGAGTTCGACCTGGGCTGGGCCTGGATCAAAGTGTTCAGCTTCCTGCGCCTGGCCAAGGTGCAACGGGTCGCGCCGATCGCCCACCGGGTCGAAGGCAAGGGCAGCCTGGACATGGACACCGCGATGGCGATCCTCAACAACCGCTTCCAGATCATGGCCCAGTACCGCAAGTTGGTGATTGGCCCGCTGGTCAAGCAGGAACTGGAAAAGGTCGATCACTCGGTGCGCCATCAATTCCATCGCGCCAAGCGCCTGCTGTCGCGGGAGACCAGCCTGCTGGATGACCGCCACCACGTGCGCATCCAGAGCATGCTGGAGCACAGCCAGGCCCTGAAAGTGATCTACGAGAAGCGCCTGGCGCTGCAGCAGATCTGGCTGAAAACCAGCACCAACGGCCACGACATGCTGGCGGCGATCAAGGAATGGGTGCACGAGGCCGAGGCGAGCGGGATTCAATCCCTGCGGGACTTTGCCCATCAGCTGAAGACCTATTCGCTACGGCCTGCCGCGGCCTGATACGGCTGTAGCGAGCCGATTTTTTGTGGCAGGGGAGCTTCTGTGGCGAGGGAGCTTGCTCCCGCTGGAGTGCGCAGCGCTCCCAAGATTTTGGGGCCGCTACGCAGCCCAGCCGGAGCAAGCTCCCTCGCCACAACAAGCTCCCTCCCCATAGCAGCTCCTTCCCCACAGCAGCCCCCTCCCCACCGCAACTCCTTCCCCACAGCAAGCCCCTCCCCCCCAACAAACTCGCTCCTACATGTTTCTGGCGCCATTTCTTGGTCGCCTCTAATCGGCGCTGATAACGGAACTTCGCAGCAAATTCCCCCTCTCAATCAACACTTCGCCATCCCGGCGGCCCTTGTTGTGACCGCTGCCCAACCCCGCGGCCTGCCCAGAGAGAGTTGTGCCGATGGTCCACGAAAAGACCTTCACCAACACCCCCGTCCTCGAACACCCACGACCGGCAGCCGCCGCTACGTTGCTGGCCCTGATGCATGCTCAGGGCGAAGTGGAACGGCTGAGTGAACGCGAGCAACTGCTGAGTTCGCTGTTGGTCAGTGTGAATGCCGTGCTCTGGGCAATCGAGTGGGACACTCGCCGCGTGCTGTACGTCAGCCCGGCCTATGAGCGGGTTTTCGGACGTACGGCGGGCATGTTGTTGACCGACTATCGGGAATGGCGCAACAGCATCCACCCCGAAGACCTCGACTACGCCGAGCACAGCCTGGCCCAGGTGCTGCACAGCGGCGCCGTGGAAGACCGCGAGTACCGCATCATCACCGCCGACGGGCAGATCCGCTGGCTCAGCGACAAGTGTTACATCAACCAGCAGGCCGAGCCCGGCCAGCCGGTGATCGTGGTAGGCATAGCCGAAGACATCACTGAAAAGAAGCAGCTGGAGCTGGAGCTGCACCGCCTGGCCACCACCGATGTGCTGACCCGCAGCAGCAACCGCCGGCATTTCTTCGAGTGCGCCCACCACGAGTTTGAACGCGCCTGCCTGCAAGGCACGCCCCTGGCGTTCCTGTTGCTGGACATCGATGACTTCAAGGTGGTGAACGACACCTACGGCCACCTGGAAGGCGATCAGGTGTTGCAGCGTATCGCCGAGAGCGGTCGGGGAGTTCTGCGCCGTGGCGACCTGTTCGGGCGCATTGGCGGCGAAGAGTTCGCCGCCATACTGCCCGGTTGTGCCCCGGAGATGGCAATGCAGGTGGCCGAACGCCTGGGGCACGAGATTGCGCAGCTGAGCTTCAGCCACGACGGTGAGAGCTTTGCGGTCACCGTCAGCCAGGGCCTGGCCAGCCTGACCGCCGAGGACGCCAACGTGGACAGCCTGTTTGCCCGCGCTGACGCGGCCATGTACGAGGCCAAGCGCCAGGGCAAAAACCGCGTGCTCCCCGGCTGATGCTACACGATGACCTGTGGGAGCCGGGCTTGCCCGCGATGCAGGCACCTCGGTATGTCGGTTGTACCGGGATGATGCTATCGCAGGCAAGCCAGCTCCCACACTGGCACGCATCGCCTGCTAGGTTTTGCGCATACGCGTCAATTCCGGCAAACCCACCTTGAGCAAGCGTGCCGTCTTGCCTTTCGCCAATGCCTCGACGCCTTCATGCTCGGTCAGCCGCGCCAGTTGCGCCGCCAGGTTCATCACCAGCGCTTCGCGGGAATACACCCCGCCCTCCAGCGAATAAATCGCCGCGATCAACTGGCGCAACTCCAGCGGCAGGCGCCAGCGTGTGCGCAGTGCCGAGCCATAGGCCGCACCGAAGGTGTAGAGGGACTCGCCAATCGCTTCATCATCCAGTTCGCCACCGCCCAGCAGCCAGTCTTGCAGGCACCGCAGCAAGGCCAGGTCGCCAAGGCGATGGAGGATCCCGGCGCTGTAGCAGCGCTCGTGATCCAGGTCGAGCATGCGCGCCAGGCTGCGGGCGTAGTCGGCGGTACGCTGGGACAGCTGCCAATGACGCTCGGCGTAATCCACAAGGCTCGGGTCGCTCAGTACCACGTTGTGCTTGAGGGCGAGCCCCAGGATCAGGTTCATGCTCTGCCCCGCCGCCAGCTTGTGCAGGGCCATGCCCAGGGTCTGTACCGGCGAACCGTGATGGCCGGCGCTGTTGGCGGCGGCGATCAACACGGCAGTAATCTGCGGGTCCATGCGCACCTGCTCTTCCAGGCGCTTGAGGTCCAGGCCCTCCGGCTCCAGGCTATGTTGCACCGCAGCCTGCACGTCGACCCGCAGCGGCGCGCCGTCTGAGGCTTCCCGGCGGCGCTCCAGAAACACCGGCAAGGTCATGCCCGGCGCCAGGGCCGGGACTTCGCAATACACCGTCTCACCTTCGTTCAGCAGCAAGTCCTGCAGGCGCTGGGTCAGGCTTTCCATGTTCAGGGGTTTGGTCAGGTACGCGGTCGGTGCCAGCGGCAAGGCTTCGCGCACACTGGCGCTGTCGTTGCGGGTACTCAGCAGGATAAACGGCAACAGCGGCGTACGCCGTTGCAGGCGCACGCTGCGCAGCAGGCTCAGGCCATCGACGCCGGGCAGCTCCCAATCGGCAATGATCAGGTCATAGGGTTTGTCACGCAGCAACTCGGTGGCCCGCTGGCCATCGGCACACACATCCAGCCGTGCGTCACAGCGCACATTCAGCAACACCTGCTTGAGCAGATCTCGGGACCAAGGGTCGGTCTCGGCAATCAACACACGGGGTACAGCCGGTAAATCAACAGCAGTCATCCAGCACGCTCCATCGGCAATACCAGCACCTTAGACAAAGGAGCCGCCTGCGTACAATGAACAACGGCTGAATACCGTTCATCGGGCACAAAAAAACCCGCCTAAGCGGGTTTTTTGTCGATCAGGTCAACTTTTGATCACAGCTCGGAGAAGCACTCTTCGATGATCGCCAGGCCTTTGTCCAACTGCTCGTCCGGCGAAGTCAGCGGAACCAGCACGCGCAACACGTTGCCGTAGGTGCCGCAGGACAGCAGGATCAAGCCCTTGTCACGCGCCTTGGCCACCACGGAAGCGACAGCAGCGGCGTTCGGCTTATGGCTGTCGCCATCTTCGAACAGCTCGACCGCAATCATCGCGCCCAGGGCACGCACTTCGCCGATCACCGGGTACTTGGCCTGGATAGCTTTCAGACCGGTCACCAGGCGCTCGCCGACAGCCTTGCAGCGGTCCAGCAGGTGCTCTTCTTCGAACACTTCCATCACGGCCAGGGCCGCGGCGCAAGCGATCGGGCTGCCAGCGTAAGTGCCGCCCAGGCCACCTGGTGCAATGGCGTCCATGTATTCAGCCTTGCCGCATACACCGGCCAGCGGGAAGCCGCCTGCGATGGATTTGGCGAAGGTGGTCAGGTCGGCGGCAACGCCCATCTGTTCCATGGCGAAGAAAGTACCGGTACGGCCGGCACCGGTTTGCACTTCGTCGGCGATCAGCAGGATGCCGTGCTTGTCGCACAGTTCGCGCAGGCGCTTCATGAAGGATTTAGGCGCGACGTAGAAACCGCCTTCGCCCTGCACCGGCTCGATGATGATGGCAGCGATATCACGCGGCTCGGCATCGTTCTTGAAGATGCGTTCGATGCTGGCGATGGAGTCGTCATCGCTCACACCGTGCAGTTCGTTCGGGAACAGCGCGCGGAACACGCCGCCTGGCATCAGGCCCATGCCGGCCGAGTACGGCACGACTTTGCCGGTGAGGCCCAGGGTCATCATGGTGCGACCGTGGTAGGCGCCGGTGAACGCGATCACGCCGGCACGGCCAGTGGCGGCGCGGGCGATCTTCACGGCGTTCTCTACCGCTTCGGAACCGGTGGTGACCAGCAGGGTTTTCTTGGCGAAATCACCCGGCACCTTGGCGTTAACTTTTTCGCACAGCTCAACGTACGGCTCGTAGGCCAGTACCTGGAAGCAGGTGTGAGTCAGCTTGTTCAGCTGTTCGGTCACGGCGGCGATGATTTTCGGGTGCACGTGGCCGGTGTTCAGCACGGCGATACCGCCGGCGAAGTCGATGAACTCGCGACCTTCAACGTCGGTCACGGTGGCGTTCTTCGCCGACTCGGCGAAGATCGGGTGAATCTGGCCAACACCGCGTGGTACAGCGGCTTCGCGGCGTTTCATCAGGGATGCGTTGGTCTTGCTCATAAAGTCCTCATTCGCCACTCATCGGGTGGCGTGGTCCAAGGAATACGTGGCGGGGAGGCAACTACGGCAGCATGCGATGATCGACTGCCACAGCTTTCCCGGCCACTACGAATAACGGGGTGAAACACGCAAAGGGACAGCGCTCTCGTGCCCTTTGCGTTTGCAGCAATGCCTTGCCGGGCTTAGATGCCCAGGCAGAGGTATTTGATTTCCAGGTAATCCTCGATCCCGTACTTGGAGCCTTCACGGCCCAGGCCCGAAGCCTTGATGCCGCCGAACGGCGCCACTTCGTTGGAGATCAACCCGGTGTTGACGCCGACCATGCCGTATTCCAGGGCTTCAGCCACACGGAACACACGGCCCAGGTCGCGGGCATAGAAGTAGGAAGCCAGGCCGAACTCGGTGTCGTTGGACATCGCGATCACTTCGGCTTCGTCTTTGAAGCGGAACAGCGGCGCTAGTGGGCCGAAGGTTTCTTCCTTGGCCACGGCAGCATCTTTCGGCACGTTGACCAGGATGGTCGGCTCGAAGAAGTTGCCTTCCATCACCTTGCCGCCAGCCAACAGGGTCGCGCCTTTGCTCAGGGCATCAGCGATGTGCTCCTGAACCTTGGCCACGGCCTTCTCGTCGATCAGCGGGCCGGTGGTGGTGCCCTCTTCCAGACCGTTGCCGGTCTTCAGCTTGGCCACTGCCACTTTCAGTTTCTCGGCGAACGCGTCGTACACCGAATCCTGGATGTACAGGCGGTTGGCGCAGACGCAGGTCTGGCCGTTGTTGCGGTACTTGGAAATGATCGCGCCTTCGACGGCCTTATCCAGGTCTGCGTCGTCGAACACGATGAACGGCGCGTTGCCGCCCAGTTCCAGGGAAACCTTCTTGATGTCCTTGGCGCATTCGGCCATCAGCTGGCGACCGATTTCGGTGGAGCCGGTGAAGGACAACTTACGCACGATCGGGTTGCTGGTCAGCTCGCTGCCGATATCGCCGGCGCTGCCGGAGACCACGCTGAACACGCCTTTCGGAATGCCGGCACGCTGGGCCAGCTCGGCCAGGGCGAACGCGGAGAACGGGGTTTGCGATGCAGGCTTGAGCACCATGGTGCAACCGGCAGCCAGGGCCGGGCCGGCTTTACGGGTGATCATCGCGGCCGGGAAGTTCCACGGGGTGATGGCAGCGGTAACGCCGATTGGTTGCTTGATCACGATCAGGCGCTTGTCCGGCTGGTGGCCGGGAATCACATCACCGTAGACGCGCTTGGCTTCTTCGGCGAACCACTCGATGAACGAAGCGGCGTAAACGATTTCGCCCTTGGCTTCGGCCAGCGGCTTGCCTTGTTCCAGGGTCATCAGGCGAGCCAGGTCGTCCTGGTTTTCGATAATCAGCTCGAACCAGCGACGCAGCTTGTTGGCGCGGTCCTTGGCGGTAAGTGCACGCCAGGCCGGCAGGGCCTTGTCAGCTGCTTCAATGGCGCGACGGGTTTCGGCGGCGCCCATTTTTGGCACGGTACCGAGGATTTCGCCGGTAGCGGGGTTGTTGACCTTGATCGTTTGACCGTTGTCCGCATCGACCCAAGCGCCATCAATAAAGGCTTGCTGGCGGAACAACTGGGTGTCTTTGAGCTGCATGTCGGCTTTCCTTAACAGCACCGCGCACGCGCGGAGCGAATTAGAGTTGTTGAAAGGCGCCTTGAGGGCTGCCGTCAGGGAAATCATTCACTGGGCGCAAGCACGTAAATAGCGCACGAAAGGACAAATGTGCGGTTCAGCACCCAGGCAGGAGCGTTTGAAATCTCAAACGAATCCTAGGATCAATGGGGGTGCAGGGCAATAGTCTGTTCGAAAAAAAGAACGAAAACGGCGCATTTGCTCGATTTTTCTGATCAGCGTGTTTCGGGCGAGTTCAACCGCAATTCGTCGAGATGCCCGGTACAGGGCTTCGGCAGCGCCTAATCCTACTGGCAGCAGGCCGAAAAGCGGCATGGACGCCCAAGGTCGACATGGGTATGATGTCGCCCGCACAAGCATCCGTAGCTCAGCTGGATAGAGTACTGCCCTCCGAAGGCAGGGGTCGTGGGTTCGAATCCCGCCGGGTGCACCAGATACAGATGAAAAAGCCCCAGGTCGAAAGGCCTGGGGCTTTTTTGTGGGCGTCGATTCAGGGTTTCTGCAACGCCTCCAACCGCGCCGGCAAGTCTTCCTTGGGAAAGCGCTTATGCAACTCCAGCAGCTTCTCATCCGCCGCCTTCGCCTCTCCCGCCTGCCGCAACCGCAGGATCTCCTGCAGCCCTTGCTCCAATGACGGCAGCACAACAGCCGCGCGCTTGCTCATCTTCGCCACCGGCTCATCCGCCAGCGAGCCCGCGACTTCTGCCTGCACCTGCGGCGCACTGTCAGCCTGCGGAGCCACGGAGAATCGAGCCATCGGCGCGGCTGCCGGGGCCGGGCGGGCCTGTTCCTGCGGGGCGGCCGCGTAAGTGCCTGTAGATAACTCCGGCTGCGGCACCGGCGAGCGCGTGACCAAACCAATCATCAGGGCCACACCCGCGACGGTGGCAAATGCCATCTGCCAGCGCGGTCGTTGGCAGGCCTGCAACCAGCGCTGCCACAGGCTGGGTTGCCGCACGGGCGCTTCGCGGTGGGCGGTGGCCAGGATGAAGGCGTCCAGGGAAGCCGGCGGCTCGCCGCTGGTGTGTTGACGGAAATGCTCGATCAGCAGCTCGTCGTTCGAGTCCTGGGTATGTCGGGAGTCAGTCATGCGGGTACCTCCTCGGCCAGCAGTCGGCGCAGTTTCTGCTGGGCGTAACGCAAGCGGCTTTTTACCGTTTCCAGTGGGGCGCCGGTGAGCGCGGCGATTTGTGGCACTTCCAGCTCGCCATGCAGGCGCAGCAGGAACACTTCGCGCTGATCTTCGGGCAAGTCTTGCAACGCGCTGTCCAGGCGCGCCTGGTCGCGGCTCAGGCTCAGCAGTTGCTCAGGCCCGGCGCTGTCGTCGGGCTGGCCGTGAAGCTGCTCATCGTAGCTGTCGTGCAGCGGGTTGTGGATGCCGTGCTTGCGCCAGTGGTCGATCAGGCGGTTGCGGGCAATCTGGAACAGCCAGGTGCGAAAACTCGCCCGCCCCTGTGGCTCGCTGGTGCTGCGGATCAGGCTGAGCCAGGTGTCCTGGAACACTTCCTCGGCCAGTTCGGCCTTGTTGCTCAAGGACACCAGAAAACGGTACAGGCCCTGTCGATGCCGCGCGTACAGGGCCTCGAACGCTGCACCGTCGCCGCTGCGGTAGCGGGACAGCAGGGCTTCGTCGCTGGGTGAATCCATCAGGTGGCGCACTCCTTTGAGGTGGATCAGTGTCTGGCCGGGGCCTGGAGGCTCTGGGCCAATTCGACCAGTTGCACAAATTCGCCGCGCAAACCAAAAGGGTCGTCGCCCCGTGCGGAACGGGCCAGTGCGGCCGTGTCCTTGAAACTCATGCTGCCAGTGTAGCGGCCATCACCCTTGAGTTGCTGGGCGAAGGCGGCCACGGCGGCAGAGAAGCGCAGGTCGTCGCTGGGTTTGCCGCTCTGCGGGTTGCTGATCGGGTGTTCGATCAGTCGGCTGTTGCCGCCTTCCGCTGGTTTGTAGCGTACCCGCAACATCGCCAACTCATCAGTTTTACCGTCAGCCTTGGCCGCCGATGCGTAGCGCAGTGGCTCCAGCCAACCCTGTTCACCCTTCGGGACAATTTCATACAACGCGGTCACTGTATGCCCTGCACCGATTTCGCCGGCGTCGACCTTGTCGTTGTTGAAATCCTCACGCTTCAGGGCGCGGTTTTCATAGCCGAGCAATCGGTATTCACTGACCTGCGCCGGATTGAATTCCACTTGCAGCTTCACATCCCGGGCCACCACGGCGAGGGTCGAGCTGAGCTGATCTACCAACACTTTGCGGGCTTCGCGCAGGTTGTCGATATAGGCGTAGTTGCCATCACCAGCGTCGGCCAGTTGTTCCATCAGGTGTTCGTTGTAGTTATCCACACCGAAGCCGAGGGTGGTCAGGGACACGCCGCTTTTGCGCTGGTCGACCGCCATTTGCTTGAGGCTGTCGAAGTCGCTCACGCCTACGTTGAAGTCACCGTCGGTGGCCAGCAGGATGCGGTTGATGCCTTTGTCGATAAACCCTTCGCGTGCCATTTGGTAGGCCATTTCGATCCCCGACGCGCCTGCGGTGGAGCCGCCGGCGGTGAGTTGGTCGATGGCGTTGCGGATTTTGGTTTTGTCCCGGCCCGAGGTGGGCTTGAGCACCACTCGCGATTCGCCGGCGTAGACCACCAGCGAGACGCGGTCCCGGTCGCGCAATTGATCCACCAACAGTTTCAGGGTGCTCTTGACCAGCGGCAGGCCTTCGCGGCGATTCATCGAGCCGGATACGTCCACCAGAAACACCAGGTTGGCCGGTGCCAGGTCTGCCACCGCGCGGTCCGAGGCCTTGATGCCGATGCGCAACAGTCGGGTGTGGGGGTTCCAGGGTGACGGTGCTACTTCAGTGGTCACGCCAAAGGGCGAGCCGTCAGTAGGCAGGGCGTAGTCGTAGGGAAAATAATTGACCATTTCCTCCAGTCGCACAGCACCTTCGGGCGGCAGGCTGCCTTGATTGAGGAAACGTCGTACGTTGGCATAGCTGCCGGTGTCGACATCGACGCTGAAGGTGGAGACCGGTGTTTCGGCAACGCTGCGGATCGGGTTGTCCGGGAGGTTCTGATAGTGCTCCCGAGGCTCGGTCTGGTATTGCATGGCGATCGAGTCGTTCATGACCAATCGCGACGCCATCGGTGCAGGCGCAACCCTCCGCTTGACCATGGCCCCCTGGACGCTGGCGGGCTCACTTTGCACCTCCACGACAGGCGCCGACTCAGCGGGCTTGGCCACGTCACGGGATGAAGAAAGCCCACACCCGGCAAGCGCCACCAGCAGGGTCACGGTGAAGCCTTGGGCGGCAGGGCGCAACAGCAGAAGAGGACGGGACATGGGCTGAACCTCGTGAATGAATGATCCGTTCACAAGGTCAGACGCAAGGGGCTGGCGATTCGGGTTAAAGCAACTTAGAGCGACGGAATATTTCCCGTCGCCGCCACAGTCGCCACCGGGACACGCTCGTTAGGCGCAGTTACGTCATACACATGCTGCTCACAGCCCTTCCCGATAATCACGAATTCCACCAGGTAAACCTTTTGCTTCTCAGGCTTGAAGGTCGAACTCATGGGGCCGCACTCATAAACATAGGTTTTGACGAGGCCGACATAGTTGGCGTTGTAGACCCGTGACTCGCCGATCACTTCAAAGGGCTGCCCCGGGTCAGCCTGCACTTCCAACTGCGGGAAGCGTTTGGCGACGGCGCTGTTGCCCACTTCGTTCATCTTGGCGATCCAGCCGAATACCTTGCCACGGCCGGAATCCACCACCGTCCCGAGGATTTCCGGACGCTGATCTGCATCGGAACTACGGCGTACGGAGAACTGCACCGGATAGGTAAAACCGGTTGCCTTCATGATGACCTTGGCGTGTTCGGCGTCCACCTCGACCTTTTTCTGCTGCAACTGGACGCCGTCCGTCAGCAGGCTTGGCGAGGAGTTCCTGGCAGTGGAGTGGCAGCCGGCCAAGGCCAGGGCGAGGATTAAGAGTGAGGTCTTTTTCATGGGTTACTTCCTTGAGCACATTTAAAAATCTGGCTCGGGCTACGTGGGAGAACCGCAGCCCGATGCCGTTTTCTATCGGCCGTAATACTTAAAACGCGTACCGCGCCTTGAGCATGACCCCATCGGCATCAAAACCACTGCGGGCCTGGCGGGTGTAGCTGGCACCCACGGTAAAGTCCGACACCTGGTAGTTCACGCCGACACTGGCTTCATAGCTGTCACGCGCCACCGAAGCGCCGGTGACGGTGAACGCAGAACCGCCGAGCACATAGCTGGAGGTTTGTGCGACGCGATCACCCATCAGGTCGTGATACGCCATCAAGGTTGCTTCCGGCTGCAAGCTACCGGCACCCATGGGCAAGTTGCCCGCCAAGCGCACACCAGCGCCCAGCTCGCCCACTTCATAGCGTTGCGACTGGGTGCTCAGCGCGGCCGAGGAGCCCTTCTCGTCGAAACCGTCCATGCGCACGTTGGCGTAACGCGCTGCCACACGCGGCTCGATCACCACGGCCTGCGACGGCTTGAAGCTGTAGCCGCCGATCACACTGGCAGACAGCACATTGCTGTCGTAACTGCCCTTGGCTGTGGTGCCGGCGATATGGCGTTTGCTGTCGTTGTCGTTATGGCCATAGCTGAAGCTGCCGTCGACAAACCAGTTTTGCAGCGACCAGTTGCCGTACAGCGACAGCGCATGGCCCTCCACATCGGTCTTGTTGCCGAGGTCGGAATGGATGTTGGAGTTAAGGTAGCTGTAAGCCACGCCCAACGTGGTGGTGTCGTTCAAGCGCCCGTCCACACCCACGGCCATGCCGCTGCTGTTGGCCGAGTAGCCGTTGTTGCCGCCACGCCCGTCCTGGTCCATGTTGCTGCTCAGGCCCTGCACCCACACGCCGCCGGTTTGATGGCTTTCGCGCTGGTCGGTGAGGCGGTTGAAGATCGCGCCGTTGACCACGGTCTGGCCCGACAACGCCACGTCCAGGGCGCCGCGATTGACGTCCGGCTTGAGTTGTTCGCTGACCTGCGCAAGCTGCTGTGCTGTGCCGGCGTCAGCCAGGGTTTGGAACACTGGGTCGTTCTGATTGAGTCCGCTCAGTACGTCGTTTTTAAAGGTGTTCACCGCCGTCGCTGACGCAGCGCCGGCGCCCACCGCGGCGAGCTCCTGCTGCAATTGCTGGTTGTCTTTAACCGCCACCACGGCCTTGACCGTTTGCGCGTCGGCCGAGTAGCTCAGCACGTTCAGCAGAGAGGACGAGCTGGCCACAGACAGGCCATTGTCTTGCACGCTGGTGGCTTGCAACAGGGTGTACTGAGTGCCGTTGTTGGTGCTGGCGAAGTCGCCCGGCTTGGCGCTCACGGTCAGCTTCGAAGCCTGGGCGAAATTCGCTGCACCGTTGACAGTCAGGTACGGCGTTGTCGGCACTACGCTGTCGGCCAGGTGCATATCAATACCTGCGCCGCTAGCAATGTTGAGGTTGCCAGTGATCGCAGTACCGGGCGCCGACAGGTTCAGCGAGCCCGAGTTGACCGATACCGGCGCGATGATGCGGCTGCCGGTGAAATCGGCCTGGCCTGCGACATTCACCGCGCTCAAGTTGAGCAGGTCGCCGGTGATTTTGCCGCCGGTCCAATTCAGCGTGGCAAGGTTGGCGGCGTCGATGGCGATGCCGGCGTTACTGCGGATTTCGCCGGCTTGCTGGTTGATCTCGAACGCCGAGGTCTGGTCCGCGGCATCTACATGAATGGCTGTACCATCGGCGCTGATCGTGCCGCGGTTAACGATGCCGCGCGCGCCGGTCGCGCTGTTCTGGGCAAAGGTTGCCCCGGCAAACTCGAAGGCATTGGCGTTGGTGCCCGTGGCCTCGACGGTGCCGGTGTTGAGGATGTAGTCGACCTTACCGTTTAGAAACATCACCGTCTTGGCGTCATTGCCGTTGGCAGAAAGCAGGCCGCTGTTTTCGATGCGCAGAGGGTTGGTGTCGGTTTCCACCTCGATGCCCCAGGCGCCCTCGCCCGTCGCCTTGAGCGTGCCGGCGTTGAGGATTTTGCCGCCGACGGTGGTCCCCAGATTGTTCTGACGGTCGAGGATCAGGCCGATGGCGTAATCACCGTTCATGTCGATCACACCGGTGTTCGAGACGTCGCCGGCGATGGTGGTGCCATGCAGGTAAATGCCTTCGCCGCCATCCACGTAGGAAGGTGAAGCCGGCGGCGTCAGGGGCAGCGTGGAACGGATGGTGCCGGAGTTGATGACACTTCCACCGATGGTCGTCGCGCCGATCTCAAGCCCCTCGTAACCCCCATTTTTCATAAGAATGTTGCCCGCCTGGACCACGTCCCCGGTGACAGTTCCCGGGCTCAGGTTCTGCGGGCCCGACCAGAAAAGCGGGTCCAGGGCAATCGCACGGATGGCGGCGCCCTGGGAATCCAGAGTGATGTCGGCACGGTTGATCAACGAACCCTGGATAGTGGTGTTGGCCACACCCAGTCCGGCAGGGTTGGTGGTGGTCGGCACCACTACTTCGGAGAACGTCCCGTTGATAATCAATGACTCATTAAAGGTCTCGCCGACCCAAATGTTCTTGCCCTGCCCCAGGTCGAACTCCACGGCCAGCGCTTGCGAACTGATTGCGCCGACCATGAGTGCCAACAGGTTTTTCTGGAACTGCTTACGCTTCATTTCAAACTCCATGAACTACATTAAAAGCCGCCAATAGGCCCGGCGGCAGTAGGTGTACTAAGCGAGGGATCAATTGATCCGAATGCATTCCCCCAGGGTGCCTTCCTGAAACGCAGGCGCGCGCCTGTGCACCACAGCGGGCGGTGACAGAAAAGAGGCTTGGGGGGCGAGGTTCACATTAATCCTTAATGTCATTTGAAAACGCTGCAGTCCATGCAGCCCGACCGGTTGCGGGTGGGCGGGGTAAAGACACTGGGATATACAAAATGTTCAAGGTGCTCGGCGGGTTCTATCAAACTGCTCGCGTCAGGATCAGCCACCGCAAGCCACGCGGCGACCTCTCGCTGGTCTACTTGAGCTCCTTCACCAGATAACTCCCGGAGATCTGCGTGATACCCGTCAACGCGCGGCGCAACGCCTCAGGATCAGTGCGATAAGTGAGCGGCGTGTAACCGTAGACATTCTGGCCATTGAACGGCGTGATCGACTCCACCGTGCGCCAGAGCATCTCGTCGCCACGGTCCATGCGCGCCACCACGGTTAGCGTCGGGTAGACCACGCTGCTGAAACCCTGGGTCAGGCGAAAGCCCCACTCGCCTACCGTCAGTTGAATCTGCGCATCGGCCGGCTCGTCGTCACCCACCACTTTGAGCGATGACGTCTTACCCAAGGCATCGATAAAGGCCTGCTTGAGCAACACGCCCAAGTCGATATTTTCGGCGTCCATCACCGTGAGGATCGCGGCCGGCGTCGACATCTCGGCCAGTTGCCCTGCCTTCATGCCGGCGGCAAACCCCGCGCCGCTCAAGGCCGCCGTGCCCAGCTTGGACGCGCCGCTGGCCATGCCGACGCCCGCACCAAGCCCGGCGCCCAGGGCCGCACCCCAGGCTTGTTCACGGCCCATGTAGACCATGTTCTTTTCCCACTTTACGGGCAGCACTTTGACCGTCTTGACCTGTGCGCGATGCTCGGGCGTGAGGGGCTGGCTGACGCAGCCGCCGAGGATGAGGGTGGAGAGGAGAATCAGGAGAAGGTTTTTCACATCAGTCCTTTAATGTTGGTGGTGGGTGGATGCGTTTAATCATCGCCAGGGTGTCGGCAATGGGGGTGAAGACATGAGGCATTGGGAGTGGGCCAGTACTTTGCTGCCTTGCGTGGGTTTGGGTGCGGGCTTATAGTCCGGGCCGTCGCCCACATGGCGATTCAGGTTTGGCGACCTGACAACAGAGCGCAAAAGCATCCCGCTTCTATGCAGGTGTTTTTGCACCCGCAAAGCTGTGCATGATATGGCGGCTGTGCGCGGGAGACCTTCGGGTCTGCCGGTTTTCTCTGTTGCCGGTTCGCCAACCTGCGTACGGCCGCCACCCATTCGTTTGGCGACGAATGAGTGGTGGCTTAATCCACCAACAGAGTACTGACAATGAATCGATACATGCCCCTCACGGGCCACGACTGCACCGTCCCCGCCCTGCTTATCGACACCCATGCGCCCCTCGATGTCCTCCACGACGCCGCCGTGTACCGGATTCGCGCCGTCACCCAACTGCTGGAAAACCTGGCCTTCCGCGACCAACTCAGCAGCGATGCTGTGGTGCTTCAAGACTTCGCCCAATTGCTGGCGATTCCGCTGCGCGATGGGTGTGATTTGCTGGATGTCATCAGTCGCAGACTCAATACCGATCCATCCTGAGTAAAAGCCGGGCGGCCTGGGTGCCGCCCCTTTAACTCGGTTAAACAACCTCACTTACCATGAAGCAAAACTTTTAAAGCATCTTTAGAAACGCACACTATGCGTGCCCACTCTTCTTTTTCCAAATACTCTTTATCAGAAAGATCAGGACCATACTTATCAAAAAGCGCGTCAATAGCTTGAACCACGTCCTCGATGGCTCTAGCTTCCTGATCATTTTTCAAAACTAGCCCTATCCAAGTGTATGCATTTTCAGCGAGCCCTGTATCGTCATATAAAAAATGTATTGTGTAATCAAGTTCATCATAAGCTAAATTCGGCGATGAACGTTCTACCCAGGCACGGAACTGGTAATCTGAGTCCGACAAACCTGCCAGATAGGAAACCAGCTCCTCTCTCATACTCGGAAATTTTAACTCGGAGAGTTCCAAGTTTTCCATTTTTTATACTCACTCTGGGCAAAGGGGACGGATTTATTTAATTGACCTAGCTGGAGTTTTTAAATCTAATATTTAAACAAATCCGTCACTTTTACGTCCTAAATAAATCCTTGCCCTTTACGTTAAAGAGCAACTCTGCCAGCATTAAAACGTGGATTGCCCCCTATTTTCCAAAACGTGTGCAGATAGATAAACACTCAACTTATCAGACAAGCCTATCCGTTCAATATAAGCAACAATATATACAGCAGAGCTCTCGTCCGCCTCACATACCGGCTCAGACATTTGCTCTTGTAGCCCTACAATCTTATAGGCCTTATTGGCAAAAAAACCGATCACCAACAATATTAAAATTAAACTATTTTGTTCTACGCTTTCAGATGCAAAATTTCCTTCTGCCAGCGGTCCGCTCTGCATATCATCGGAGTCTAGATAATATGCTAATTCATCAGCACTGAGCCCTCGATCAGACAACCATCGCCAACACTTATCAACTGCCTCCTGACATTTTTTTTGCGTATCACTCGCCGAGTCAAGGTTACGTAGAGCATAATCAAGCAACAGAAGGAAAATTGAGGCTTTCTTTACCCACATCATACTGTCAATGACTTTAAGCGCTTCTTCATTGTCCATTAACTATTCTCCCATCTTTAACTAGGACTGTTAGACGATTTGGCATTGCTGCCCCTCCCTCAGCGGTAACTCTTAGCAGAAGAGTAGGATAGCGCTGACTGAATTGTTTAACCACCCCATTCAGGTCACTATTACCCGTCAAACCTGCACTACACTTATTACAGATACCACTTGCATTTGGTTAAAGGGGACGGATTTATTTAATTAACTCATAAGAAATTTTTAATATTTAAATAAATCCGCCCCCTTTACGCTGTTATATCATCGACCGAGAAATAGGGGGTCAGACCACTATTAATACTTTAATTAGAAAACCGTGGCCTGAACCCTATTTCCCGCGCCCGATTCTCGCTCTAATTCACGCGTTAAACAAAACTTCTCTCAGCAAGTCCTGCCTCTCTGCCTGAGCCCCTACGGCTGCAGTGAAGCACTGATTATAGGCAGCAATCTTCAAAACGCCGCCCAAATCTTCTACTGCAAAGCAGTCGATATCCATTAACTTCTTTTCGTCGACACCCACTAACTGAAGCAAGGATTTGCTTACCCACATGAAAGCGCCAACCGCCTCAATGTAGCCGTTTCTTAAAACCCAACGCCCAGGATTTTTTGATATATCTACGACCTCTTGGGTCAGCGGAAAAGGCAGCCCATTACTTTTCTTGGGCAGATGAGCGTGTTCGACGCGCTCAACTTCAAAGAGCGTAAGACTCTCGGCATTTTGCCATCGATCATACTCGGCGTCGTAAATTCGAGCCTGAACAAAGCCGGGCTCATCGATTAAAGCTTCAATCAAGGTCTGTGCAACTTCAATCGAATTCGCCAGGTGTTTCATATCAAGCCGATAAAACGCTTTATCTGCCACATACGAAAACTCGACAGAACCGTTTGCCAGCTCAATAAAAAAACTCTGACACTTGTTTTTCTCCAAGTAATTCGAAACGTCCGCCAACCCTATTTTCTTGCCGGTAAAGCCATCAATGACGGTATCCTCATTAAAGTTTTTGAGCTGTTGTATTAGCCGCCCCCATACAACTGAAGCGCCATCATGTAGCCTCTCGCTAAAGACAATTTCAATTTCAGCCATATGATTAGCCACCGAACTCTTTAATAATCACAGTAATATTACGTTGCTTTCCATACTCTATAAGCTTGCTCGCGTCAGCCATTCCGCCCGGTTGAACTCGGATGTCCAAAATTTTCGTTGCCGGTACGCCATCCACGGTAATTTTTGAACTTTGCAAGGTGTCCATATGGGTTCTCATGTCATAAGACCACCCTTTACCTCGGGTATCAATCGTTTTCAAACTCACCACATTGGGTCAAAGGGGACGGATTTATTTAATCAACTCATCTGGATTTTTAAATATTTAAATAAATCCGTCCCCTTTACGCACTTGGTATTTTTCCGTAAGGGTTCGCAGCATTTGCGTTGACAAATATCTTTCCACCAGGCTCAACCACGCGAGTAGCTTCCGGAAGAAAATCCATCATTGAGTTAGTACCACCTGCACTCTTGGGAATGAATGGGTTACTAGCAACAATCTCTCCCACCGAACTATCCTTGAAAGGAAGTTTCGTTGCGTCCGCTCGAATACCAGACTGAATATCTGCTCGGACATCCACGTTTATAGCACCAGGAGTTTGAGCATTCTTCCCACCAAATAACTCAACAGTGGGTTTCCCACCAGAACTAGCTAATTCTCCTGTCGCTTTTGCACCGAGCCTTTCTCAACCATTTTTTAAACGCAGAATCGTTATTCAACTGAAAGACATTATTCTTTTTTCTAAGAAATCGATAAAGTTTTTCGCATACAAACTAGAAGTTTGATCAGAAAGTTCAAGCCTATAAACAGGATACTCTCCATCATTAAGACCATCGTCCGTGGCAAAATAAAATGATTCCCCTGCACCCGGCGGTTCGCAGATAAATAGCCTCTCCTTCCCACACAACCCATTTCGACCGTTAACGATTGACATATAAACGATATCCCCCCCCCTTACACTATCAAAATCCATTTCGTAGATACTATAAATCTCCTCCCCAGATATTTCCCCGCCAGAATAACACTTCAGCCACCATTTATAGCTATCAGGCAACTTCAACCCAAGACGAGCTTCAGCTTTATAAATCCACTCATCAGCAATCCCGTCACCATAATCAGCAAACTCAACGTAATCCGACTCTTTAATAAGATTAATTATTCTCGAATAATCCACGCCTAATTACTCCCCGCTCCGAGCCCGCAACTTCCAATAATCCGACTGATAAGAGTTAAACTCTTTAGCCTGCTTTGTCAATGTTTTTGCATTCAAATCCGTAGGAACTGAAACATAGTCAGTCGTAGGGTTTCTGTATTCTGCAGAGTCTTTGTAACGAGTATACCTAAAGCTTTGAGCGGCATTGGATGGGACATGAAGAACACTGCTATTCTGGCTATGGAAAACAGAACCAACTTCTGCAAGTGAACCACGAGTACCAGCGAATCCATTAACTTCAGTTTGCGAGAGATGATGTAACTCAACTGATTTCCCATCATACCCAATTGGTGCTCGACCCGAGGCCATCCTCTCAAGGTTTGAGCCTTCAACAGTTTTACCTCGTACTCTCCAGGTCGATAGGGCCTCTGGGTCAAAGAGGTCGTTACGTTGATAAACAGTCCTATCTAGAACTGTTGTTTTATTCCAAAAAACATCAACTTTAGGCGTCGTACTTGCAACATTACTACCCGCCGTCGTGCCCGTACCAGCAGAACCTAGCCCTTTTGCACCACTGGCAAGCTCTCCAGCTAACTTACCATTAAAGTATTTACTCGCGCCGCCAAACAGAGCCGCCTGAGCTGCGGATTTCGCCGTGCTCCATGCCAGGTCAGACGTTACGCTCGACTCTCCTGGAAAGGTTTCCGGAAAGAAAGAAGCTAGCACTCGGTCGGGCTCATTGGATTTAAAATCCGCCGTAATCCGGCTAGCAGAATCCCATGCCCCCACCATCGAGGTGGTGCCAAGCGCTCCTAAGCCGATGGGTAAGGCACAGGTAACAACGCCAACACATGCGGGTGACGACATCACCATCCCGGTATATGCAGTAGCCCCTCCGACTAGGCCAAGGGCAGTGTCTTTGCTTGCTCCAACGACCTGCACCGCCTTGCCGTGAGCATTGAGCGTATCGTCGCTCCAATCCTGCCAACTACGGCCACCAAACTGGCCGGTCGCCTCAAGTAACGCGATCTCCTCACTAAAAGTGGCGCCGCGATCCTGAAGTGCCTTGAAGTCCTTATAGGTTTCATCGTTGGTCGGGATCGACTCTGCGCAACTAACCAAAGCGCAGGCCGCCGCATTCAAACGATCAGCCTTTTCCGGATGGAACCGTCGCTGTTCATCCAACGCATCGGCTTGAGACTTGTGAAGCTGGTGGTTGTACTGCGTGGCATTTTTCGCCACCCAGCCACCCTTCTCCAATTTGCTAGCATCTGCATCTTTTTGTGTGGCCGCAGCTAAAACACCGACCAGTTGAGAACTCATGGACAACAATGTCTTGTCGCCCTTCACGATGTCGTTAAGCTGTACGACCAGTGCCTCATTGGCGCCGGCTGCCAATGCGCCTGTACGGAAATCTCCACCCGTTGCTTCGGCCAAGAGGCCACCGACCATCGCATGAATCGCGATCTTGGGAATTGAACCGTTTTCGATGTTCCACTTTTTCGTGTAGTCGCCGACGGCATTGAAGCTGGCCGCTGCCAGGGTATTGAATAGCGCAGTTTTCAGCGCCTCACTCCCACTGCCGCCCTGCCCCAATGCTTTACTCAACAGCGTTGAAGTACCGCCTTGCAATGTCTGGTTCGCGGCAAACTGCCCTACACCAGTCCATGTGTTGAGCTGTGGCCCCGTTATTTGCTTAGTCGCCTGATCAGTATGAGTTCCGGTCCAGCCATCAAAATAAGCTGCGGTCAATCCAGCGGTCACACCGGAAATCGTATACCCCTTCAAAGCATCCGAAGAGGTGACATCCTTGAACACCGCCCCTAAGTTGCCACGATTATTAACGACACTAACCGTCGCATTGGTCGCAGCGCCTGCCGCTACGGCTCCCGCACCTGCCGCGACAGCGACGCCTGCTCCAGCACCTGCAGCCGCAGTCATTGCCAACGGCCCGACAAATGCGGCCATCAGAATTGCTATTACAATCTGCGAGCCCGCACCTAAACCGGAGTTACTGTATTTGAAGCTATCGTGGATCTCTTTGACTTGGCGCCAGTCCACGTCACCGCGCTTTTCAGCATCCTTGAGCCAAGCCAGATTCGGATCGGCTTTGACCATGGTATCGATGGTCTGACTAACGGTTTGCTGATCGATCTGCCTGACATCAATCTTCAATCCGTCGACAGCTTTGATAACGACCTGCCCTTGAGCGATCATTTCACTCTGGCGCAGCGTTTCGTCAGTGTTGCCTTTACCTTTGGCGCTGAACCAAGCGAGGTCACCCTTGCTCTTGGTATGGCTCTCGTCATGAAGGTCTTTGACGCCTTCAAAGACGATGGCCCCGCCACTGTTAAGAATGATGTCATTACCACTATCAAGCTTCGCGACCTGGTAACGCTGGTCACCTTCGCTGATCAACGTGAGGTTGCCGCCAGTCTTGATCTCGGTCCCAACGTTCGTGGTGCGGGTTACTTCGTCTCGCTGCTCTTTCTTCGCGCCCCAGCCACCGTTCTCCTTCATGTCATACAACGTATGAGTACTGTTCTGCGCCGCCAGCAAATTCAACTTATCCCCGCTATACAGATAAGCCTCATTCCCCGCACTGATCTTGCTCGCCACCAGCGTGGTGTCGCGCCCGGCCTGGCTCGTAAAGTCCCTGCCCGCCGTCAGCACACTGGCTAACTGCGTGGTCTGCTCATCCGCGGTCTTAATGCGTTTCTTGCCGTCTTTTTCCTTGCCTTCGACGTTGTGCACATCGCTGACAGACGCCACGTTGAAATCGCGCCCGGCCTGAATGTTCAGGTCCTTACCCGCGGTGGCGTTGCTGCCGATGATGTTGACGTCTTGCCCCGCCACCATGCTCAGGTTGCCACCGGCCGTGACCGTGGCCGCTTGGTTTTTCACGTCGGTGGTGATGCTGGATTTGTGCCCGCCGTCGCTGAAGGCGTGGATCTCGCTGGTGTCGCTGACGGCGATCAGGTTGAGGTCGCGCCCGGCTTTCAGGTCGGCATCGCCGCCGGCGGTGAGTGCACCGTGGTTGGTGAGGTCGCGGCCAGCGTCGATGGCCAGGTTTTCGCGGGCGGTGATGGTGCCGGCGCTGCTGTCGGTGAGGGTGCGCATGCCGGCACCCTGGCGCACCTGGATGGCGGTGTTGTCGTTGGTGATGTCGCCCTTCAGGGTGGTGAGGCTGACCTGGGTGCCGCGTATCTCGCCAGCCATGGAATTGCGGATGCTGTCCTGGGCCAGCAGGCTGAGGTTGTTGCCGGCCTCGATCAGGCCGCCGGTGTAGAGGCTGCCGCTGCTGGCCACTGAGAGGTTGTTGCTGGCGCGCAGGGTGCCGACGTTGATCAGGTCGCCGCCGGTCATCAGGTTGAGGTCGCGGCCCTGGATCAGGCTGTTGCCGCGCACGTTGCGGGAGTCGGCCTGGGCCAGGTAGAGCACCGGCACGAGCACGGTCTGGCCGTCGACCACGCGGTTTTCCATCCACACGATGTCGTGGGTCAGGGCGCCGACTTGCTGGTCAGTGAGGGATACGCCGACGCTCAGGCGCAAGGCGTCCTTGCTGGCCAGGGCGTTGTCCATCAGGTAGCGGAACTGGTCGTAGTCGCTGGTCAGGCCACCGGCGAGGAAGCGTTGCCCGGTTTGCGCCAGCACCGCATCGCGGATCAGCCGTGACTCGTATTGCCCGTCACCCAGGCGACGCCAGGCGTTGTCGGGGCTGTAGCCGAGCTTGCCGAGCATGTAGTCGGAGCTGAAGAAGCCCGCCACAGTGGTGAGGTTCGGGTTGGTCTCGATCAGGTAGTGACTGGTGGGGTCGGCGTTTTTGATGAACAGGCCGTAGTCGCCCTTGGGCAACTGGAAGCCGGGCGCGGTGGTGGGGTCGACCGGGGTGAAGGACTCGCCGGTGTAGTCCACGGGTACGTAGCGGCCGTCGGGCGCGATGCTGGTCACCGGCAATACGCTGCTCGGCGCCTGGGCGGTGGCGTCGTTGACGTGCTTGCTCAGGTTGATGTTGATGCCGCCGACGGGGATGCCGGTCTGGTCGTCACCGAGGGTGCCGGTCAGTTGCTCCAGGGTGTTGGTGTGCAACGTGCCATTTTGCAGGGTGCGCGCAACGTTGAGGTTGACCGCGCCACCGGCCTGTATCGTCGCGGTGTAGCCTGGGCCGCCGTTGTCGGTCCAGGTGGTGACGTTGCTTTGCTCGGAGAAACGCCAGTCGCTCGACCGGGCCTTGAGCACCTCAAAGCGTGCTTCATCGAAATTACCCGCTGCCACTGCTGCGTTGAAGGCGGGTACGTCGATGTATTCCATCCGGTCCCACTCATCGGTGTCGATGCGCTGCGGGGTGCCGATGACGATGGTGTTCTGCCCGGTGCGAGTCGCGGCGCCCTGGTTGAGCAGGTCGTTGGCGGTGATGCTCAGGTTGCCATTCGCCGCCAGCAGGCTATAGCGGTTCTGGACGTTGTCGCCCTGGATCAGCAGGTCTTTGCCCGCCACCAGGCGCGCAGAGGCCGAGTCCTTGATCGCGGATTCAAGGTAGGTCTGGTTGATGGTGATTTGACCGCGCTTGAACGAGTCGTGCCCGCCGCAGTGCTGGCCGCACTGCCAATTGAGGCTGCCGGTGGTGATGGTCTGGCCCAACTCGAATTCAGCCTTGGCGTTTTCCACATTCCGCGCACTGATGCCGATATTGCCTTCGCTTTCAACCGTACCGGAAAGGTTGCTGAAGCCCGCCGCCATGCCGCCATCGAGCGCCGCGAAACTCAGGTTGCCCTTGCTGTAGACGTCGCCGTACAGGTTGCTGAAGCTGTTCCCGCGCAGGGTCAGATCGCCGCCGCTGAACAGCAGCGTGTCGGCGCTATTGCTGATGCCATTGCTGGCGCTGAGGTTGACGTTGCCTTGTGAACCGAGGGTGCCGCGGTTGTTGATGTGTGCGGCGGCAATGTCGAGTTGCTGGCGTGCGGTGAGGTAGCCGAGGTTATCCAGCGTACCGCCCAGGGTGATGCGGGTGGTGGTGCCGCCGGCCAAACGCCCGCCGTTCTGGCTGAGGTTGTTGGCGACCACGCTCAGTTTTTGCTGGGCCGAAAGGCGGCCACTGTTGGTCATGTCGCCGGTCAGGTTGACACTCAGGTCACCGTCGCTGAGCAACTCGCCCGCGTTATCCAGGCTGGCGATATCCAGGGTCAGACCCTTGGCGCTGGCCAGGCGGTCGCCGGCCTTGAGGCTCAGGCCCTGGGTGCTGGTGTAGTGCAAGGCTTCATTGAGTTGCACACGGCCGAGGCCATCGACCCGGCCGAACGACCAGTCGGCGGTGCCCAGGCCATTGATGCTGCCCTGGCTGCCGCTGAGGCTGCTGGTATTGAGGCTGAACACGCCGGTGCCAGCGTGCTGCAGTTGCCCGGCCTGGTTATTCAGATGCCCGGCGCTGAGGCTGAAGGCCTGGCTGCCGAATTCAAGAATGCCGTTCTGGTTATTCAGTTGGTCGGTGACCGTCAGCGTGCTGCTGGCGCCTTCCATCGCCCGCAGTTGGCCGCCCGCGCTGTTGTCGAGGTTGCCGCCATTGAAGGTCAGGCCCTGGTTGGACTCAATCAGGCCGCCTTGGTTGGTCAGTTGGGTACGCGAGGTCAGGCTGAGCTGATTGCCGCTGATCTGGCCGTTGGCGCTGTTGTCCAGGGTGGCGCCGGAGACGGTGACGTGCTCCTTGCCGAACAGTTTGCCGCCCCGGTTGGTCAAGGCCTCGACCGTCAGTTGCAGGTCGCTCTTCAAGGCGGTCAACGCGCCGGCCTTGGTACCGTCTTGGCTGTTGTCGACGCTGTCGGCTGTCACCGTCAAGCTGTCGCCTTGCACGGTGCCGCCCTGGTTGTTCAAGGTGCCCAGCGTCAGGTCGACCGCCGCACCACCGCTGAGGATCATGCCCTGGCGATTGCTCAGGTCCTGGCCGCGGTAGCTCACGCCCTGATTGCCGGCCAGGAGTTGGCCCTGGTCGTTGTCGAGGGTTTGCGCCGCGATATCCAGGCGCTTGCCCCGCAAGGTGCCGCCCTGGTTGTCGAGGGTGGTCAAGGCCTTGACCAGCACACTGCGTTCGGCGGCGTCGATCACGCCGTTGGTGTTGGTCAGCAGGTTGCTGATGTTGAGGGTGATGTCGCCGTCATTGCTGACCAGCGCGCCCTTGCTGCTGTTGTCGAGGTCTTGCGCGGTGACAGTGAGGGCCTTGCCGAGCAGGATCCCGGCGCTGTTGCCCAGGCGCTTGCCGGTCAGCAGCAGGTCACCCTCACTTTGAATACGGCCCTGGGTGTTGAGCAATTGGTCGTTCAGCACCACGCTCACACCCGGCACACCACCGGCCAGCAACCCGGCACTGCGGTTGTCGAGGCTGCCGGCGCGGACGTCCAGTTGGTCACCGACGATACGCCCGGCGCGGTTGTCGATCTGCCCGCTTCGCGCATCCAGCAGCAACTGCTTGCCGATGATGGCGCCGCCCTGGTTATCCAGGCTCGCGGCGTGCAGTTCGATGTCGCCCTGGGCGGCCTGCAAGTGACCTTTGGCGTTGTTCAACTGTTGGGCGACGGTCAAGGTCAACTTGCCGGCATCCGCGCTGAGTACACCTGCGTCGTTGTTGCTGAGGCTGCCGAGGGTAGCGGTGAGTTGACCACCCACCAGCTTGCCGTCCTGGTTGGCGACGTCACCGGCGCGCAGGTTCAAGTCAGTGCCAGCCTGGGCATGACCCTGGCTGTTGTTGAAGGTGTTGGTGACGGTGAGGTTGAGCGCGCCTTTCTCGGCACTGATCAAGCCCTTGGCACTGTTGTCGAGGCGGGCGGCGTTGACCGTCACGGCGTCGGCAACCAGGAAACCGTTCTGGTTGTTGATTGTGTCCGCTGTTACACCGAGGTTGCCCGCGACAATCTGCCCGCCGGTGTTATTCAGCGTGCCGCTGTTGAGCGTCAAGCTGCCGCCCGCGACCTGGATATGGCCCTGGCGGTTATCCAGCGAATCGGTTTGCAGCGTTGCCGCCTGATCGGCACCGAAGCGAATCAGCCCGCCGAGGTTGACGATGGCCGGCGCGTTGATCGCCAGCGCTTGCTCGCCATACACCCGCGCGGTGGCGCCCTGGTTGGTCAGTCTGGCACTGTTCAGCGTGACGGTTTTACCCTGGATCACTGCGCCCTGGTTGTTCAGTTCCCGGGTGGCCGTGGCGCTCAGCGAGCGGCTGGCCAGGACGTTGCCGCTGGTGTTCAGGGTTTGCGTATTCACCACCACATCGCCGGTAGCATTGCGGCTGTTATCGGCCTGCACGCCTGCTTCGATGATGCCCGGGTTGGTGACGGTGGTGGCGTTGAGTTCGATGCGTTGGCCAGCGGCCAGGCTCTTCTGGTTGACCAGTTCTTCAGCACTGCTCACCTGCACATTGCCGGCGGCGTAGACCTTGTCGGTCAGGTTCACGTTCTGCGCGGTGACCTTGAGGTTACCGGTGGTCGCCGTCTGCGCCATGCTCAGGCGCCCGTTGGCATCCAGCTGGATATCGCCGCCACTGGCGGCCAGCGTACCGTCGAGTTTCACCCCTACGCCGGCCTCGGTGCCCACCAGTTTGATCGCACCGGCGTACATGCCGCCCAATGCCGAGGAATCGATGGCCAGCTCGGGCTTTGCGCTGCCGTCATCGGCGCGCGCGGTGGCTTTCAGGCTTTTGGCATCGACGTCGTTACGCCCGGCAATGACGGTCAATTCTCGTGCGTTGATCTGCGCATTGATCTTGGCCGAGCGGGTGATGATTTCGAAGCGGTCGACGTTGCTGGCATTCAAGCCTTCGCCGTCAATGGTCACGGCGCCGCCGTCAACCTGGTAGCGCTGCAACTGGCCGCTGGCGTCGAGCACCGGTTTGCCGGTGGTGAGGGTCACGTTGGGGGTGTTGATAAAGCCGCAACCGCTGCACGTGACGCCGTACGGGTTGGCGACGATGACCTTGGCCGACTGGCCCGCCACTTCGGTGTAGCCGCGCAACTGGCTGGGGCTGCCGCCGTTGACTTCGTTGAGGATGACGCTGGCCGCGCCGCCCTTGAGGTTGGGGTTGCCGACGATGTAGCCACCCAGCTGGGTGTTCGTCATGGGGCCGTTGGCGTTGTTGAGGATCACGCCGTTGGGGCCGACGTTGTAGTCCTTGAATTGGTTATGGGACAAGCCACTGCCATTGGGGGTGGCGATGTTCACCACCGGTACGCCATTGCCGGCCTGGCCGACGGTGGTGCCCGGCGCGCTGACCACAATGCCTTCGGCCTGGGCCAGCAGCGGCTGCCAGAACAGCGCGTTGGCCAGGATCAGCACCAAACCGCGCTTGGGCAGGCCGAAGAACGAGTCTCGCGGTTTCAGCGCAGCAGAAGGTTGGCGGGCCAGGAAGGCAAAGTGGCGAACATCCATTGTCATATTCTCGATGTAACGGGGCGTTGAATTACAGGAAGAAATCCATGCGGAAGTAGATCGGCGCTTCGCGCTCGCTCATCACTGCCGGGCGTTCCAGGGAATGGGCAAAGGTCACGCTGGTGCTGACGTATTTGCCACGGGCGAACAGCTCCAACGAGTTGCTCGAGACCCGGCCATGCACGTTGTCGTTGTAGCGGCCATTGCTGATCACACCCTGGTCGTAGCCGACGCTGGCGCCGTATTCGGCAAAGGCCGGGCGCATCCAGTCCCAGGTCACCGGGCGCGCCCAGCGCACGTCGTTGCGCCAGTAGCCGCCGCTGTCGCCGGTGAGCTGCTGGTCTTTGAAACCGCGCACCGAGGCCGAGCCGCCGAGGCTCATGCGTTGGGGGCTGAACAGAATGTCTTCACTGCGTTGGCCGGTGGCCAGGCTGGAGAAACTGAACGACTCACCCCATAGCGTGAACGGCTGCAAGTAGCTGACGGTGGCGGTGTATTTGCGGTAGCGCGCGTTGGGCAGGCGATTGCCGTACTGATCGCGCTCGTTTTCAGCTTGGGCATCGAAGGCGCCGATGCCGTTCTGCATGCCCAAGTCGAGGTTGACGAAGGCATTGCCGATGCGGCGGCCGTGGTTGATGCCCAGTTGCAGCTCGCTGAGGCGGTTGCTGCTGGTTTCGAGGTGAGCGTCGTTGATGTAGTTGTTGGTGCGCAAATGGGCCAGGCCGACGTTGACCGAGGTCTTGCTGACGTCGTCGCGATGGATCACGCGCTCGGCGCGCAGTTGATGGTTTTCGTTGTCGCCGTTCTGCTTGAATTTGTAGTCGTCGGTCACGCCGTAAGTGCGGTAATCACTCTCGCTGTAGGTGTAGCTGAAGTTCCACCAGCCCCACGGCACGTTGTAATACAGCATGCTGTTTTTCGAGGTTTTCTGGTGGTCGCTGACGGCATCGTGGCCGCCGCGCAACACCAACTGGTCGGCCAGGCCCAGCGGGCTGTCCCACTCAAGGCCGGCGCCCCACTGCTGTTCGCCGGTGCTTTTCTGCCCGTCGTTGTTGCGCGACAGGCTGGCGCGCCAGGGCTTTTGCGGGACGTTCTTGACCTGCACTTCACTGCCGCCCACCTGGCTGCCGGGGGTCAGTTCCATTTGCGCCTGCTTGGACGGCAAGCGATTCAACTGGTCCACCAACTGCTCGATTTCCCGCAGGTTGAGCTGCTCGCCGACCTTGCCGGGGAAGGCCATGGCCAGCTCGCGCGGGGACAGGTTGCTGCCGTCGGCGCCCTTCAAGCCTTCGAGCTTGCCTTCCACCACCAACACCTGGAGGTGGCCGGTGGAAAGGTCCTGCTGCGGCAAGTAAGCACGGCTGGTAACCATGCCTTTGTCGATGTAGTAGTCGGTGATCGACTTGAGCACTTGGTTGAGCTGGGAGACGCCCAGGCACTGGCCGATATACGGCTTGAGCAGGCGCTCGCGGTCCGGTGCAGGCAGGCTGTCGGCACCCTTGAGTTCGATGTCTTTGATCGGGAAGCAACGGGTGTCGGCCGGGGTGGCAGGCGCTTCGGGCTTGGCTTCTTTGCCGGGCAGTTCCTTGAGGTCTTCAAGGCGCCGGCGCTGTTCTTCCAGCAGACGGTTTTGCCGGTCGCGGATCAGGTCCTGATCGCCAGGCGTGGGCGCAGCCGTCGCACTATTGAGTGCGAAGCAAGTCAGCAGGCAAACGCCCAGCAGCAGCCGAGTCCGTGGCAATAATAAAGACATGTTCGATCCGTCGAAAAAGCGGGGGCCGGCAAACTAACATCGAACTTCCGGTGGGCCAAGATTCTGGCTTAGTGGGAAGTTATGTTTAACAGGCATATAAGTTGCTGATTATTAACAATAAATAAATCATGCAACGTTTAATTGCTTGCAATTGGAATTTTTATTCCGACAAGCGGTAACAGTTTTGATACACCTCCAATGGTGGCGCTTACAATTGCCATTACTTGGCCATCAATGCGGTATCAAGACTGGTTAGTAGCCAAAAGATGAGAAAAGTTCGCGGTTATTTTGTGAATTGGATCCCATTTTTCGATATCCCGGTTAACCAATCTCCTTGGTCCGCTCCTGCCCCGCCACCAACTTCAACCCTGGCCGCTCCACATGCCGGGACACATGGGCTGTCACTTCCTGCACACCCCCTTCGTGGTCGTTATGAATCACCAGCACACCCGGGCGACGCAGTTGTTCCAGGTCGCCTTCCCCCAGGCTGAAACTGTCGCTCAAGCGCTGGTCGCTCAAGGCCTTGGCCGCCGAGCGCCGCTGGGCAAAGTGCTTGCCACGTCGCTGCTGGTAGCGTGCCCAACTGATCAGCACGACTGCGTTGAACACGGCAATCCACAGGTAGATCTGCAAGGTATCCAGCGCCGCGAAAATCGGCGCATCGATCCGCGGGCCGCCGTGGCTGTCGAGCATCGGCACCAGCCCGCGCACCAGCAGGATGATCAGCCCGGCCCAGGCCAGCAGGGTCAGGAATACGTCGATGGCCCACATCACCGGGCGCTGTTGGGTTCGGATCAGGTTCATGGCTGCACATCCGTAGTGGGGGCTTTGATACCGCGATCCGGGCTGACCCAGCGCGCGCGTTTCTGGTGTTGGCGGAACAACACTTTGGGGAAGCTGACCAGGGTGGTGAACAGGCTCACCAGCCAGAACACCAACGGGTACCAGACGGTCCAGAACAGGGTTTTCCACAGGCCCTTTTCATAGCGCCGGTCGATCATGATGCTCACCGCGAACTGCACCAGGCACACCACCGCCAGCAGCAGGCCGGTGAAGGCCGGCGGCATCAGCGAGTCGACGGCGATGGCGGCAGGCAGCGTCACCACCTTGCCCACGGCCCAGAAAATCACCGAGAGCAAAAAGGTGAAGGCCCAACCGGTGGACAGGCAGTACTCGAACAGCAGCGGCCACAGGTAGCGATGGCGCCATTGCCAGATGCCACGAATATTTTTGAACAGCACTTCAGCGCCGCCCTGGGCCCAGCGCAGGCGTTGCTTCCACAGGCCGCCGAGGGTTTCCGGCATCAGGATCCAGCACAGCGCGCGAGGCTCGTAGAAGATGCTCCAGTGGTCCAGTTGCAGCTTCCAGCTCACGTCGATGTCTTCGGTGATCATGTCGGTGCTCCAGTAGTCGACCCGGTCCAGGGCCGCCCGCCGAAACGCCACCACCACGCCGGAGACGGTGAAGATCCGCCCGAAGACCCGCTGGGTGCGCTTGATCAAGCCGATGATCGAAGAGAACTCGCCCACCTGCACCCGGCCGATCAAGGTGGAGCGCGTGCGAATCCGCGGGTTGCCGGTGACCGCCCCCAGGCGCGGGTTGTCGAGCATCGGCGCCACCAGGTACGCCGCGGTGTTCGGCGAGAGCAACGCATCGCCGTCGATGCACACCAGGTATTCGCTGCGCGCCGCCACTGCGCCCATGCGCAGGGCCACGGCCTTGCCCTGGTTTTGCGCCAGGTGCAGCACCCGCAGGCGCGGCTCTTTCAGGGCCAACGCATCGAGCACGGCGGCGGTGTTGTCGCTGGAGCCATCGTTGATCGCGATCACTTCGATGTTGCGGTATTGCTGGGCCAACGCGGCGCCGATGGTTTCGGCGGCGTTGTCGCCTTCGTTGTAGCAAGGGATCAGGATCGAGATCAGTGGCTCGCCGGCGAGTACCGGCGCCGGGGTGTCATCCGCCCACGGCCAGTGGCGCTCCCAGTGCAGCCAGAAGTACAGGCCGCCGGCGATCCACAAGCCGGACATGAACAGTGGATAGAAGAAGACGAAGTCCATCAGGAACTGCCCGGTGACCAGAAAGATCAGGCCCAGGGGCACACCCAATACCAGCGACAACACGATAAGCGCGAGGATTCTGTCAAACATGAGTCAAGGATTCCACTGGTTGGAAAGGGCCGGACGCACGGTTTTCAGATCCGGCGAATTCTCCAGGAAGTTGTCGGGGTAGTAGCCAAAACTGGTCACGCCCTGACGCTTGAGCACGCCCATCCACTCGGCCATTTGTGCACCGTCCAGATCGGGGGCGGCCGAGGTACGCCAGTCCTTGGCTTGCAACTCGAAGACTGTGCGTTGCAGCGCGCCGGGGCGGGCCTTGACGGTGGCCACGAGCTTTTCCAGCCAGGCGTTGGAGCCCTTGAGGTCCTGGCCTTCCATCAGCGGCATGGCCATCGGCGCAGTCCAGTCGTAGCTGGTGAGGAAGTCGTCGAGGTTCTGCGCGAACCAGGCTTCGCTGCCCGGGTTGAGCATCGGTTCGGCGAAGATATTGCGTGCAGTCTGCACCTGCGGGCCGCGCAGCTTGCGGACCTTGGCCGTCAGCTCATGGGTGAAGTCGATCAGGTAGCGGCTCTTGAAACGCGTCCAGCGGTGCATCACCGCAGGGTCGGCGCGCAGGGCTTCGATGGTGTCCGGCAGGCCATTGGCGGCGTAGGCCTTGAGCGCCAGCGGGCTGGCGTCTTCGAAGTCCGACAGCACCGCGTCGTCGTGGAACAGCACGCCGTCGATGGCACTGGTGCGCGCCAGGTCTTCGTAGATCTCACCGATGACCTGCCGCACTTTCGGATCGAACGGCGACAGGCGCTGGTACTGGTCCGGGTCGATGGCGACCTTGCCGGTTTGCGGGTCCCAACGGGTAACGCGGGGCAGCTTCGAATCGAGGGCGAAACTGAGCACCGGCATCCAGGCAAATACGTTCACGTGGGCCCGGGTGCGCAGTTGCCAGGTGACGCGGTTGAACAGGTCGGCGCGCACCGGCAAATGGCGGTTGGGGAAGTACAGCGAACGCACCAGGCCATCGCCCTTGGGGTCGGCGAAAGCCTGCAGGAACACGGTGCTGGCACCCATGTCGACCACGCGCTGGATCAGTTTGTCGAGGTTGCGCACCTGCTGTTCCGGGTCCGGGTCGTAGACGTTGTCCAGGTCCACATGCAGCACCCGCAGCGGGGCTTCAGTCTGGGTCGCGACGATGGCGTTGGCGTAGTGTTCGCCGTCCGGGTCGGAGGCCACCAGGAAGCGCGGGCTGCTCATCAGGTTGCCGAGGCTGTCGAGACCGTCTTCCAGGGTCAGGGCCATCTGGTAACCCTGCTCGCCCACCACCGCCAGCGAGGTGCCATCGGCAGCGCCGTAAGGCCACACCCACACGCGCGGCGCCTTGCCGGTGACGGCGCGGATCTTGTTGGAGATCGCCGTCACGTCGGTGCGCATCCGCGCCTGGAACTGGGCTTCGGTTTCGTAGCGATGGGTCGCCGGGTCAAAGCGTCGGGTGGTGGCGGCCGGTTGCAGGTTGCCTTGTGGGTTGGCCAGCACGCCCTTGTGGTTGGCGTCGGTGTGCGCGGCGATTTCCACCAGGCCGGACTGGGCGATTTCGCGCACCTGCTGCCAGGTCAGGAAGTCCGAACGCGGCCGAGGTGTACCGGCGAAATCCACCGGCTGGTTCAGCGGCGTATCCACCCACGAACCCACCGGCGCCAGCAGCGCGTGCCAGTTGTAGCTGCGCAGGATCGGCATCACACGGGTGTAGAAGCTCGCGTAGCCGTCATCGAAGCTGAGCATGATCGCCTTCGCCGGCAACTCCGGGCCGCCGTTGCGGGCCGCCAAAATCTGGTCGACGGTGACGGGCTGGTAGCCGTTTTCCCGCAGCCACGCCAACTGCTCGATCAAACGTTCGGTGCGCACGGCCACGACGGCCTGATCGGGGTCGCGGTCCTCGATGTCGTGGTAGGCGATACCGAGGAAATGGTTCTTCGGCCACGCCGCTTCGCTGGCAGGCTTGAGCCGCTCGGCGGGTGGAGTGAAAGGTGCGGGTTGCTGGGCGCAAGCGCTGCTCAGCATTAACCCCAGGGCCAACAGGCAACGGGACAAGACGGGCATGATCGGACTCTTCTAGAAGCGGTAGGTGAGGTCGACGATCAGGCGCAGGTCGCTTTCGCGCTCACCGTCATAAGGTCGGCTGATCCAGCTGAGGTTGGCGCCGGTTTCGAGCACGTCGTTCCAGCGAAACCGCTGGCCGTAGCCCACCAGTGCAACGCCGCCGGTACCGTAGTCGCGCTGGCTGTAGGTGCCCGCCCCCACCTGGAACTGCTGGCTCCACTGGGTTTCGTAGCGGTGGTAGAGCACGTGGTTGACGGTGGCCGTGGGCAGCACGCTGAAGTCCGAGCGCGGGTTGAAGTACGGCGTGTCTTCCTTGGTGTTGCGGCTGGTGCCGACTTCCAGGCCCAGGTCGACTTGCACCCCCGGCGAGCTGTACACGCCCTGGCGACCGGTGAGCAGCGCTTCAAGGCGGTTGTTGCCGTCGCTGAAGTGGGACGGGCTCAGGGCCAGTTTCCATTCGCGGCTTTCGTTGGCGCGCCAGCGGATAAACCCGCTGCCGCCGTTGGCAGTAATGTCGGCATTCAGTGCCCGCAGCGGGGTGCTCGCGGAGAGGTAATCGAGACTGCCGCCGTACTGCCATTGGTCATTGATGTCGCGGGCAATCGCGATGCGTGCGCCCTGCTTGTCGCCAAAGCCGTAGGAGTGGTTGGAGACCTCGGCTTCGAGGGTCATGTCGCGGGTGCGCCGCTCTACACCGAGGCGCTGCCAACGGTGTTGGCCGGTGCCTTCTTCGAAATCGGCGGTGGCGTAGCCGGCCCCGCCAAACACGCGCCAGTCTTCATCGATGGGCGGGCTGTAGAGCAAGGTTTCGATGCCGAAATCGCGGCTGCCGGACACCGCGCCCGCGCCGTTATCGCCGCCGCCGTTGCTTTTGCCGGTGTAGGCCTCGACGCGCAATTCGGCCATGTCGTGCACATCCCGCAGGCGGCTGAGGCGCTGTACCTGGCGGTTGTCCGGGGCGCGGTCGACCACGTCATCGGTGAGTGCATCGAGCTGACGCCATTCCTGCAGATCGAGGGCAGTGTGGCCTTGGGAAACCTCCAGGCCGATGTCGCGCGGGGCCTGGGCTTCGGTTTCCTTGAGGGTGTTTTCGGCGCGCCGTGGCCAGTCGCGGGCACGGTACATATCGGCCTGGGCCAGGCGCAGGCCGATATTGCCCGGGGCCTGTTGCACCAGGGCTTCCAGGCCTTTTTCGCTGGCGGGCAGGTCGGCGCCATAGGTGCCGGCCTGGGCGGCCAATTGTTGGGCGTCCATCCAGGCGTCGTTGGGGTTGCCGATGGGCAAGCCCTTGAGCTCGACCCGGGGTTTCTGGGTGCTCGCCAGGTTGTCGGCGACTTCGCGAGCTTCCACCACTTGATCGTTTTCGAGCAGGGCGTAGAACAGCGCGGTGCTGTCTTCGACGTGATCGCCGGCGTCCGCATCGCTTGCCGCCAGGGCCTGGCGATACAGCGGCGCGGCCTTTTCCGGCTGGCGCTGGTCGAGGTAGGCGGCAGCGACCCAGCGCAGGGCGTAGGTCGGCAGTTGCACGCCTTCGCCCTTCAGCACTTCGTAGTCGCGGATCACCTCGGCGGTGCGCGCCCGGGCTTTCAGCGCGCCCAGACGGTCGATGCGCCAGCGCACCACGTCGTCATGGGCGTTGGCATCCGGTGTCCAGGTGGTGAGCAGTTGGTCGTAATCCTTGAGGGCACGGTCGGCGATGACGTAGCGCTCTTTTTCACTGCGGGTCGCGAACTCGGCCATGCGCACGCGCTCGGCGGCCAGGTCGCCTTCGAGGCGGCGTTGGGTGACCGGGTCCAACAGGCCAGGGCGCCGGGCAGCGAGGCGCAAGGCCGGTTCCGGCAGGCGCGCACGTTGCAGGGCGACGATGTATTCGCGGGCGACTTCAGGTTTGTTGCCGGCACGCATGAACGCCTGGTCGAATTCGAACAGCGCGTCATAGGTAGAACCGGCACGGGTCAGTGCGTAACCCAGGGCCATGCGGCGGTCGGCGTCGTCGGGCTTGGCGGCCACCAGGGCGCGGGTGCGCTGCACCGCTTCAGCGGTCTGGCCGGCGTCCGCCTGGGTCAGGGCCAGGCCGAGTTGCAGGTCCGGGTTATTCGGCTCGCGCAGCAACGCCTGGCGATACACGGCAATCGCCGGTTCCCAACGCTGCTGGTTGCGATAGGTGCGGGCGACGGTGGCCAGCGCCTGGGTGGTGAGGGTGCGTGAGCGGCCCTGGGCCTCGTAGACCGTCAGCACCTCGGCGTCCTGGCGCGCCCAGCTGGCAATCAACAGGTGATCGCTGACCTGCCCCGGCGTCTGGCGCTCGGCGGGCATTTGGCGCAACAGGTTGAGGGCCGGACCATAGTTGCCACTGCGGGCCTGGTTGATCAGCGAATCATAGGCCGCATCGGCCGATGCCACGACGGGCCAGAGCAGTTGGCTGCACAGGGCCAGGCGGATAAACGGATGAATATTACGCGACATGTCGTCAGCTTCCTCACCAGGGAAAGCTGTAGCGATAAGTTCACCTGCACGACACTCCAGGCGGCCGGCATCTGATGACGCGGCCAAGCTTTCCCGGGGCGCAATATCCTTGAGGGGGGTACAAAAAAGGCCAATTCAGAACAATTGTTCAGAATTGGCCTACATCACTTTGAGCCGAATCTTATTGAGCGCCGCTGACCGCGCCGAACTTGCCCAGCACAAAACCAATGAATTGCTCGACGGTCATTTTCTGGCCGTTGAAGGTCACTTCATTGTTGGCGTAGTGCAGCTTGGACACGATATCGGTACCCACCAGGGTCGCCAGTTGAGTACCCACGGCCATGCCGCTGATCATCTCGCTGGCCATCTGGGATTGCTGCTCGATGGCTTTCGGGTCGGTCACACCACCGATCTGCGCCTGCAGGCCGGCAACGTCCTGGATCATCGGCTTGGACAGGGTCAGGTTGGCGTCCAGCAGCGCAACGATTTGCTTGCCCAGTTCAACCGGCGGCAGGTCCATGCTCGACGGCTTGGCGAAGTCCGCCACCAGGTTGAAGCGGCTCTCGCCATTGGTGGTTTTCAGCGACAGGTTTTCTACCGCCACTTGCGGCTTGGCAGCCAGCAGTTGGTCGACGTTGGCCTGGGCCAGGGTCTGCTCGGCTTCGGTCAGTTGCAACTCAGGCACGGGCTGGCCAGCAGCGGCAGCGGCCTGGGCCGGCTGTACTTTTTCCTGGTAGAGCTTGGTCAGTACCAGCATCGACGGGATGTCGACGTTCTTCATGCTGACGGCCATGGCCGCCGAACCCACTGGCTTGCCCTGGTAACCGATCTCGTCGATCTTGTAGTCGACGCGGCCGGCCAGGTTGTTGTCCTTGGTTTCGCTGCTGTCTTTCTGCTCAAAGTTCTTGAGAGTCAGCACTGCTTGCTGCGGGCCGAAGGTGACCTTGGTGTTGGTCAGCTCGACGGTGTTTTGCCCGGTGTAGAAACCGAAGGTGGTTTTTTCCAGGTTGCTGGCGATGGTCAGGCCGCTCAGCTCCGCATCCAGCTTGGCGTTGTTGGCATCGACAACCGAGACCTTGAGGCTGTCCATGTAGCCGCTGGCCTTGACCTTCTTGCCTTCGGCGGTGGAGTCGAAGTCGAGGTTGGCGCCGGAGAAGCTCACGGCCGACTTGTCGTCCTTGAGTTCCAGGGGCAGCAGTTCAACGTTGCCGGTCACCGAGCGGTCATAGCCGATGTTGGCCACGCCTTTGAGGGGCGACACGTCCTTGCTGGCAGCGAACCATTTTTCGGTGGTGGGGTTTTTCTCGAGTTCGTAGTGACTGGTGGCCATGACCGGCAGCCACTTCAGCGACACCAGGCGCGAGAACGGCAGCGGGCCGTGTTCGATATGGTCGACGAACAGCAGTTCGGTGTCCTGATGATTTTCGCCGAACACCGCGCCCTGGGCCTTGAGGCGATAGTGGGCGGTGCTGCTGAACAGCTGGCGGTCGAGGGAGACCAGTTCGAGGGTCACAGTGCCGTCGACACCGGCCATGGAGGTCTGCAGTTCCTTGTTGGCGTCCTGGATGGCGGTTTGCAGCACCGGCTCCAGTTGCTTGCCGGTGTACCAGGCACCGCCTGCACTGATTGCACCAATGGCGACGACGATACCCAAGAGAACGACTGCTGGCTTATTCATGTAGTGACCTGATCAAATCCTGTGAAGTGGGCTGTCTTCCCTGAACCCCGAAGGGTGTCGGCTCAAGCCCGCCGAAATCCGGGGAAGATTAGCATTGGCTGGCGTATGCAGCCCAATTTTTCAATAGGCGCAGACTTCAGAGCTGAACGGTAAAGTGCCTTCGCGAGCAAGCCCGCTCCCACATTCGACTGCATTCCAAAGATGGAACTCGATCGAATGTGGGAGCGGGCTTGCTCGCGAAGGCGTCAGTACAGACACCACAGATTTCAGGAATACTCGGTTTCGATCTCATCGAGTTGATGGTCGAAGCTTTTCAGGCGCGCCGTCCACGTATACACCAGCACCTCAAACTCACGGTGAATCACCGCATTGCCCGGCGTATCCGACTTGGGATCATAAAAATCCAGCTGGTAACGCTCTCGCGCCATCGCAGTGGCCACATCGGATAATTCCCGGGCGTTATTCAGCCAATGCCGTCCGTCGGCGACTTGCCGATCAAGCATCACGCATTGTTTTTTCAGGGCTTCGAGGCTTTTTTCCAGCGGTGTGCCGGTCAGTTCGCCCATGACTTCCTGGAAGGTGCGCCCCGGCTGCCAGTAGCTGCCCCAGAAGTAGCGGTCGAACACCGTCTCGACCCGGCGCAGGGCAACCTTGGTGTCCCAGATCGCCACGCGGGTCTTGCCTTGTTCGAGCAGTCTTCGCTTGATTCGCTGGCCCTGGTAGGAGGCCCAGGCCACCACGCCGATGGACAGCACCGCGATCAGCGCGCTGGCGCTGTCGAGGAACACCATGGCCTTGTCGATTTGATGGGCCAGCATGATGCCGTAGAAGTAAGTCGCCGATAGCAACACCAGTGCGAAGAACACGCACCAGAAAGCGGGAGCATAAGGGTTTTTCATTATTGGAATCCCCATGAGCAAACGCGAGCAGTGACCAGCGGACCATCACGTAAGTCCGCCTGTCAAAGCATAGCAATCAGCTCAGGGTTTGCTGGCTTGTGTGGCTTGCGTTCGTCCACTTTCCCAGCCGCCGCCCAGGGCCAGGAACAAATCGATCTGGCTCATGGCAACCTGGGTGTTCGCCGCGGCCAGTTGCGCCCGCACGTCGGTGTAGGTGCGGGTAGCTTGCAGGTCGGCCAGGAACGACGCGCGGCCGGCCTGGAAGAACCGGTGCGTCTGCTCCGCCGCCTCTTTGGCCGACGCGCCGGCATCCGCCAGGGCATCGCGGCGTTGCAGTTGCGCGGTGTATTGCGCCAGGCCCGTCTGGGTTTCACGGATAGCGTTGAGCACCACCCCGTCGAAGTGCGCCAGGGCGCCCTGGGTCGCGGCTTCGGCTTCGTGGATGCGGGCGCGGGCGCCGTTGGTCGGCAGCGTCCAGCTGATCAGCGGGCCAAAGCCCCAACGGTTGGTGGCCGGCGTGCCGAGGTCATCCAGGATGCCGACGGTGCCCACGGTGGCGCCGATACTGATGTCCGGGTACAGCGCGCCGGTGGCCACACCGATGCGCGCGGTGGCCGCCGCCAGTTGGCGTTCGGCCTGGCGCACGTCAGGGCGGCGCTTGAGCAGCGTGGCGCCATCGCCCACCGGCAACAACTGCGCGATGTGCGGCAGCTCGGCGCATTGGGCAGTGCCGGCCGGCAGTTGATCCAGCGGCCTGGCCAGCAACATCGACAG
The DNA here is from genome assembly GCF_013385345.1 of Pseudomonas sp. I8001. Lineage (NCBI taxonomy): Bacteria > Pseudomonadati > Pseudomonadota > Gammaproteobacteria > Pseudomonadales > Pseudomonadaceae > Pseudomonas > Pseudomonas sp. I8001. The sequence goes on along the minus strand of NZ_JACAQC010000027.1, from coordinate 38,043 downwards.
GCGGAACAGCCCGGCCTGGCGCAGTGCTTCATAGCGCGGCATTTCGGCGCGCAAGGATTTGTATTGGGTTTGCGAACGGGTGACCTGGGTTTCATCACCGCGCCCGGCATCCCGCAGGCGCTGGGTCAGGTGCGTGCTCTGGGCTTGCAGGTCGAGGGACTCGTTGGCGATCGCCAGCTCTTCGTTGGCCGCACACACCTGGGTGTAGGAGCGCACCACGTCCGCCACCAGGGTGATACGGGCGATATCAGACGCCGCCTGGGCCGCATCGGCAGTGGCCTGGGAGCTTTCAATGCCACGCTGCAAGGTGCCGAACAAATCGAATTGATAGGAAGTGCTGATACTGGCACTGCCGATATTCGCCACCGGGACTTTTTCCGTCAGCAAATAGGCCTCACCCGATTCTTGCAGGCGCTGGGCTTCGGCCTTGGCCCCGGCACTCCAGCCGCCGGCCGATTCGGCTTGCTGCACCTGATAGCGCGAGCGCTGCAAGTTGGCCGCAGCCACCCGCAGGTCGGTGTTGGAGGCCATGGCCTGCTCCACCAGCTTATCCAGGCGCGGGTCCTGGTAAAGCTTCCACCAGTCCGCCGGTACCGGCGCCGACACCACATTGCTGCCCTCCCCGGCCAACTGGCCCTGAAGGTCACCGCGGTTCACGGCCGCCTTGTCCGGCAGTTTGTAATCGGGCCCCACCACTTGGCAGGCCGACAGCAACAACCCCAGCCCGGCGGTTGCTAAAAGCCGTTTCATGGCTTGTTCTCCGACTTGGGTTGGTCGTCGATGATCGACACGGTGGCGGTGCGCCCGGCAATCATGCGGAAGTCTGCCGGCACATCGTCAAACGCAATGCGCACCGGAATCCGCTGGGCCAGGCGCACCCAGCTGAACGCCGGGTTGACGTTCGGTAGCAGGTTGGAGCCGCTGGTGCGGTCACGGTCTTCGATACCGGCGACGATGCTCTGCACATGCCCGCGCAGGCGAGCGTTGTCGCCGATCACGCGGATGTCGACGCTCTGGCCGACGTGAATGCCGTCGAGCTTGGTCTCTTCAAAGTAGCCGTCGATGTGGAACGAGTTGCTGTCCACCACCGACAACACCGGACGCCCGGCGGTCACGAACTCCTGGTTACGCGGCGCACGGTCGTTGATGTAGCCGTCCACGGGGCTGCGGATCACCGAGCGGTCCAGGTTGAGTTGCGCGGCATCCACCGCCACTTGCGACTCGGCCAGGGCCGATTGGGCACGGGCGACGCGGGACTGGCTTTCTTCCAGTTGCTCGCTGGCCACCAGGTTGCCGAGGCCACGGTTACGCTTGTTCTCGCGCACGGCCTGGGCCAGGGTTTCCTGACGGTCGGCCACGGCGGCCTGGGCCTGGCGCAGGGCCAGCTTGAAACGGTCCTGGTCGACGGAGAACAGCACCTGGCCGCGCACCACCAACTGGTTATCGCGCACGTCCACTTGCTGGATCAGCCCGGACACGTCCGGGGCGATCTGCACGATGTCGGCACGGATGTGGCCGTCACGGGTCCACGGCGCGAACATGTAGTACATCACCATGCGCCACACCACGACGCAGGCGAAGGTCACCACCAGTAACGTCAGGACTACACGGCCAATGGTCAAAAAAGGTTTTTTCATGTCATGAGGTATCGACTGAGTGAATCCACTGCGCCCAGCAACAGAGCGTAGAGACCCACATTGAACAATGCCCGGTGCCAGACCAGGCGATAGAAGTGGACGCGGGTCAACAGCCCGTGCACCACCAGGTACAACACATACGTTATGCCCATCAGCACCAGCAACGTGGGCAGGAACACCCCGCTGATATCCAGATCACCGATCATAAAGGCGCTCCATCGGGTAACGGCGCTTCCATCTCTGTGCCGCCAAGAAATTCCACGCCGGGCAACAGCGCCAGGCGCAAGCCGCTGAGGGCGTGCAACAAATGCAGGCGGGTTTCGTCCTCGCCTTGCAGTCCCTGGCCGTTGAGGGCGCGGCGGGTACGGTCGAGGGTCATCAGCAGACCGCTGGGGGCCGGCAGACGTTCACCGGCCTTGAGGCAGGCCTTGAAGTAACCGCCGACGCCTTCCACCACCTGGTTCAACAACACCCGCGGCACCCCGAGGATGCGCGGCGAGTACGCCAGCAGGTCCAGCAGGTTCAGCGCCACCCGCACTTCCCGCAGGGCGATGCCGGTGTCCTGGCCGGTCATGGCCAGGCGCGGCAGGTGTTGCATCAGGCGGTCGAGCATTTGCACGCCCATCTTGCGGTGTTCGGCCAGGGTCGCAGGCTCGGTCAGGGTGACGATGTCGCGCCAGCTGAAACGGGTCAGGCGCTTGGCCGCAAGCTCAGCGCCGAACGGCCGGGCAATCAGGGTCCAGACAAAGGCGAACAACAGGCCCACCGGGCCCGCCAGGTTGGAGTTGGCAAAGGCCAGGAAGTCCGCGTCGTAGGCACCCTGGATGCTGATGAACGACGAGGTGTTGACCAGCGTCAGCAGCATGCCGAGGTAGAAACGCGGCTGTACCGTCAGCGTGCCGATGCAGATAAAGGGCACCGAAAACGCCAGCACCAGCATCGGGAAATCGTGCAGGTTGGGCAGCACCAGAAACAGGTAGAGGCTGGCGAACAGCACCGACATCGCGGTCCAGAAAAAGAACCGGTAGATCTGCGGCGCCGGGTCGTCCATCGAGGCGAAGAAGCTGCAGGCCACCGCCGCGAGGATCACCGCGCTGCCACCGTCGGTCCAGCCCAGGAGGATCCACAACACCGAGGCGACGATGATCGCGGTGACGGTGGAAAACGCCGAGTAGAACATCAGGCCACGGTCGAGGAATGGCGTCAGCCGGCCCAGGCGCCAGTGGCGGTAAACTGCGCGCCAGCTGTCCTGGCTTTCGCACTGGATGGCGGCTTGCAGGCTGCGGCAGTCTTGCCACAGATCCACCCACTCGCCCAGGCGATACAGGGCGTTGGAGAACAGCAACTGATGGCGGTCATCCAGGGCGTCGGCATCGGGTTGCAGGGCTTCGATCTGGTCACGCAGGACACGCCAGCGTTCGAGGGGCGCATCCTTTTGCGTGCTGGCCAGCCACTCGTTGGCGGCGGTCAGCAGCGGCGTGAAGCGCTCGAGCAATTCCGGCGCGCGGTGTTCCAGGGCGTACACAGCGTCGTCCAGTGCGTCGATCACCGGCAGCAGGTGGATCATCCGCCCGCGCAGCTCCTTTGTATTGCGCACCGTTTGCGGCCGGGAGCCCTCGTGGGGCAGTTGGCCGATCATCAATTCCAGGGTGTTGAAGGTAGCGACCATGCCGCCGCGCAGGGTGCTGATTTCCTCGGGTTGCACGTTGCGGCTGAGGAAGCGCTGGCTGTAGACCTGGGCGTCGGCAAACCACTTGCTCACCGAGTCATCGAACACCGGCGCCAGGCGTCGCGGCCAGAACATCGCCCCCACCACCGCCGCCACGGCGATGCCGAGGAAGATCTCTTCGGTCCGCGCTTCGGCCACATCCCACACCGCCAGCGGGTTATCCACCACCGGCAGGGCGATCAGCGGCAAGGTGTAGCCGGCCAGCATCAGCGCATAGCTGTTGGCGGTGCGCAGGTGCAGGGACAGGAACAGCAGAATCCCGGTCCACAGCGCGATCACCACCACCAGCAAGTAAGGCGTCTGCACAAACATCGGCACAAAAAACACCGCTGCGGCCGCCCCCATGAAGGTACCGACCGCCCGGTACAGCGCCTTGGAGCTGGTAGGGCCGACAAACGGGCTGGACACGATATACACCGTGGCCATCGCCCAATACGGACGCGGCATTTGCATCAGCATGGCGATGTACAACGCGATCATTGAAGCGGCGAATGTCCTTACGCCATAGAACCAATCCCTGGCCGGCGGCATGCCGGTAAAAAATCCGTTCAAGAACTCACAACCATGGGATGTTGATTGGCACCTTCGAAGGCCCGCAGTACACGCAAAGCAGCTTCCAGGTCATCGGGGTCGATTGTCGCCAGCACCTCGCGGCGCAGGCGCACCAGTTGCTGTTCCACTGCCTGCACCAGCTCGCGGCCACGCGCGGTGAGGCTCAAGGCCTTGGCGCGGCGGTCGTGGATGTCTTCGGTGCGGCACACATAGCCAGAACTGCACAGCTGATCCAACAGGCGCACCAGGGACGGGCTTTCCATCCCGGCGGCCTGGGCCACCTTGACCTGATGCACACCGTCGCCGAGGCGGCCGATCATCAGCAGCGGCACGGCGCAGGCTTCGGAGATGCCATAGCTGACGAGCGTGGTCTGGCAGATTTTGCGCCAGGTCCTGGCACCTACCACCATGCTGCTGCTGATGTTCATCTGGAGTTGTTCGAGGGTCTGGGACACTGGATTATTCGCATACAGTTAGTTTGCTAACTATCAATATGGTCGATGGATCCAATGCAGTCAAGTTTTGATACAAATTTGCGGATGGGTGGATGGCCCGTGGGCTAAGTAAAGCTGGTTTGGGGAAAGGTGTTTCGCCGTCAGCAACCGTCAGTCGCCTCACTCAGCTCACATGCGTCGTCAGGTATGCACGTTGTATATACTTCGTACATACCAATCTAGAGCATTCACTTATGTCAAAACTAGCCGTTTTCACCTTGAAGCTTGAGTCGGAACTACGCGACCAATTCATGGCCGAGTGCGAGGCTACCCACCGTCCTGCATCGCAAATCGTGCGAGATATGATGCGTCAGTTTGTCCAGGCCCAGCAGGAATCACGGGAGTACGACGCGTTCTTGCAGCGTAAAGTAGACGCCTCTCGCGCCTCGATACAGGCAGGCAGAGAGATTTCCAATGAGGATTTGGAAGCTGAGTTTTCTGCGAAACGTGCTCACGTAGATAATCAGGAATGAGGGTTGCCTGGACGCCGGAAGCGGCGCAGGACCGTAGGGATATCTGGGACTTTTTATTTGAGAAAAACCCACAAGCCGCAGCCGATATGGATCGACGCTTCAGCAGTGCAGTGCTGGGGCTGGCAAAACACCCAGAAATCGGCCCACTCGGCAGGATCACAGGCACACGCGAAGTCATTCCTCATCCAAGCTACCGCCTTGCTTACCAACTTGAGCCCGACGTAGAAAGGGTCGTGGCGCTTGTGCACACCGCTCGCCAATGGCCACCAGAGAAAGCAACCGCCTCTTGACGGCTTAGACTCCTCGCCCCTCTCTCAACCGCAAATTCAACTCATCCACCACCTCCGCCCAATCCGCGTCCTCCAGAATCTCTTCACGCAAAAACGCCCGCTGGGCCGGCGTCCAGAAAAACGCTTCCGCCAGATGCAATTCGGGCTTGAGTGGGGAGTGGACCGCGATGAACCGCTCGATGCTGACCGGGTCATCGGGCAAACCGAGCTGTTTGAACAACGATGGCAAGTTGTGGACTGGGGATTCCATGAGGCGTTCCTGGAGAGAGGGTTCACCTGAGTCTAGCGCCCCAGGCGAACATAAACCTCTCAGGTGTTGCGCGGATTAATCGCAGCCCTCACGGTGCACGCCCGCTGGCGCGTTACACAGCACGAACAGCCGGGCCCGCGCGCCGCCGCCGTCCTGCTGGCTGAGCTGACGCCATCCGGCCGGCAACGGGGCAAACTCATCCGGCGGCTCCGCGGCGCTGATCAGCCATACACGCTGGATCTCGGCGGGTAACGCCGACAAGCGATCAAGGTAGATGCGCCCGCCATCCTGGTCCACCAGGGTGCCAAAACCATAGGCATTAGGCCGGGTGGACTTGCCGGCGGCGGTCGGCGGTGTGAAAAGCTGCAACTGGGCGTCGGTCTCGTCGTAATAGACGTAGGGCAGGTACCACAGCATGTCGCTGATGACGATGCGGTCATCTTCCTGGTAGTTGCGATTGACGAACTCCACCACCACGTTGAACTGATCATGCTCATCGACGGTGGAGTTGGTCTTCACGCCCACCAGCTCGACCCCGACAAACAACACGAAGACTGCCGCTGCTGCGAGCGGCAAGCGCGACGACAGACGGTCGACGGCCAACGCCACGATGATCGGCAAACTCATTGCGTAGGCGGTGAGATAACGCTCGATAAACACCGGGGAAATAAACGAAACCCCATAGACCAGCAACACTGGCAGCATGAAAAAAAGCCCCAGCAGCCAGCCAAAGCGAAAGCGGCTTTGATCGCGCCAGGCAGTCACACCGACCAGCGCCATCAGCAATAACGGAAACACCACAAAGAGCGGTCGCCACAAGTGGTCGCCCGGGTCCTGAATGAGGAACTGCCACACCATCGACGGCACGGAATACAGGTTGACCGGGTCTTCCCAGCCAATATCACCGCCCACCTTGAGTTCTTCGGTGTGCTGCACCAGGCCCAGCAGATTCGGGAGCCAGGGCAAGTACAGCAACACAATGGCAACGTTGGCCACCCACCAGCCCGCACGCGTGACCAGGCGCAGGCCGCCGGCCCGTGGCTGGCGCAGCAACAGCAGCCATGACCAATGCACCAGCACGCACAACGCGGTGAAATAGTGGGTGTAGAAGGCTGCCGTCATCAACAGCGCATAGGCCACCAGATAGCGCTTGCGCTCAGGCTGGCGGACCCAATACACCAAGGCCAGGGTGGCGGCCAGCAGCCACACGCCCAGCAGCGAATACATCCGCACTTCCTGGCTGTAGCGCACTGCCGTGGGCAGCAACGCCAACAGAATCCCGGCCAGCACCGCCGCGCGACGGGTCGCGATCAGTCGTGTCAGCCAGATTCCCAGGCCGACTGCGACCACACCGGGGATCGCACTCATGCTGCGCAGGGAGAAAATGCTGTCGCCGAACACCTCGATCCAGCCGCGCAGCATGAAGAAATACAGCGGCGGATGAACGTCATGTGCGGCGTGAAACCACAGGTCTTCCAGGGAATACTCGGCGAGCAGCAGGCTTGAACCTTCATCGCCCCAGATGGCGGAGGCGGTCAGGCCATAGAAACGCACGGCCATGGCCAACGCCACCAGCGGTACCCACCACAACCGAGCCAGCCAGCCGGCATTCTCCCAAAGGCCAGGATTGAGCACGGGCAATGCCCCGGCCTTGTTGTCTTGTTCCGCCACAGAGCGTCGCACCTCTACTTCCTCACCCACTACTGAACCTGCGCTTGCGCGAACACCCGCCACTCTAGGTCAAAAGGCCTTGATTCGCCCGCTGTTTTGCATGGATTTGACCAACCATCCGCCAATCGGACAAATCTGAATTTTGCGCAGGACGTCTCCGACGCTTTCATCGGATCACGCTATGATTGCTGCCTTCCATGGATTCAGGATCAAGGACATTTCATGCGCATCGGTCTTCTGTCACCCCTGGCACTGGCATTGCTCGCCACCCTTCCCCTCCAGGCCCACGCCAGCGGCGATGACTCTTGCTACCCGGATTGGCGGGTGTCGCGCAACAGCCTGGACGTGTGCAGCAACCTGCCCTTCCTGAGCCCCGGCAATGACAGCCGGGTCAACCTGCGGCTGTTGCTGGCGGACAAAAACGTCATGCCGCTGGCGCCGAATGCCTTGGGCGAGCAGGACGTGTCCGAAGGATTTGGCCCGGTGCCCTTTCCGGTGTATCGGCTTATGCCGGCTGCGGATGAGCCCGACAACAAACCCGACGACTCGCGCACCGCCGAACTGGATGCACTGCTCAGCCCGCTGGGCATCACCCGCGACGACGCCAAGACCGCCGGTGAAGCCTTCCTTTCCGGCGAAGGCAGCCGCTGCCGCAGCAACGCCGATGACAGTGCCGCCGCGTTTATCAGCCAGGTGGTGAAGGCCGATGTACCGCAGGCCGAGCGCCAGTTACTGGCCAAGCTGCGGCTGCAGATGCTCGGCAGTTGTTCCTCGGACGGCGTAGCGGCAGGCGAGGCCGACCAAATCAAATCGGCAGACGGCCAGGCATTGCTCACCTATCTGAAAGCCGCCGGGGACTTTTACAGCGGACGCTTCAGCGATGCGCAAAAAGGTTTTGCCGGGCTGACGAGCAGCTCGCTGCCCTGGCTGAAGGAAACAGCGCTGTACATGACCGCCCGCACCGCGCTGAACGACGCCCAGCAAAATGCCTTCGATGAATACGGCACACCGTCGCTTGAGCATGTGGATAAGTCTGCCCTGCAACGGGCCGAAAGCGCTTTCAACGACTACCTGAAAACTTATCCACAGGGCGAATACGCCGCCTCCGCCCGTGGCCTGCTGCGCCGGGTGCACTGGCTGGCGCCCAACCCCGACAAACTGGCGGACGACTTTGCCTGGCAACTGACCCAGGCCACCGATGCCCAGCGCAACGTGTCGCTGGATGAACTGGTGCAGGAAGCCGACACCAAGCTGCTGACCAGCACCACGGCACCTGTGGGCAACCCGCTGATCCTGGCCCTCAACGACCTGATGTGGATGCGTGCCGGTGAGCCGCCGAAGCTCACGCGTGAAGCGCTCGATGCACAAAAAGCGGTGTTCGCGCAGGAGCCCGCGCTGTATGCCTACGTGCAGGCGGCGTTTGCCCTGAACGTCGAGCATCAGCCCGACCGTACCTTGAAGCTGCTGCCGCAAGACGTGCCGTCGAATCTCGACTACTTCGCTTTCAGCCAACAGACCCTGCGTGGCCTCGCGCTGGAAGCCAAGGAAGACTGGAAAGCCGCCGAAGCGCTGTGGCTGCAACTGCTGCCGCTGACCAAGCAACCGTTGCAACGTGACCAGCTGGAGCTGGCATTGGCGATGAACTACGAACGCAGCGGCCAGCTGGCCAAGGTATTCGCCGCCGATTCGCCGATCAGTGCCAAGCAGGTGCGCTATATCCTGCTGCGCAACGTCGCCGGTCCCGACCTGCTGCGCCAACAGCTTGCCCATGCCGAAGACCCGGTAGAGCGCCAGACTGCGCAATTCACGCTGCTCTATAAAGACCTGCTGCGCGGCCAGTTCGAGACCTTTGCCGAGGACCTCAAGCAACTGCCCGCCTCGGTTCCCGATGACAAGCTCGGCACCAGCCTGGGCTACGTCTACAGCGGCGGCCAGTCGTTGAGACTGTTCCAGTGGAACGGTGACAAGGCCGAGTCCGGCTACACCTGCCCGAGCATCGCGCAAATCGCTAGTACCTTGCAGGCCGATCCGAAAAACCCGCAGGGCCTGAACTGCCTGGGGGAATTCGTCCTGCGTAACGGCCTGGACGGCATGCCCCTGGAACAAGCGCGCTCCGCCGGCAGCCTGGGCAGCACTGCCTCGCCCTTCAAGGGTGAAACCTTCTCGCGACTGGAGGGCTACAAGCGGGTGATCGGCAATCCCAAGGCACCGCGAAACGACAAGGCCTACGCGCTGTTTCGTGCCATCAACTGCTACGGACCTTCGGGCTACAACAGTTGCGGTGGCGAGGACGTCGACAAGAACGTGCGCAAAGGCTGGTTCCGCCAGTTGAAAACCGGGTTCGCCGACACCCAGTGGGGCAAGTCGCTGCAGTACTACTGGTAAGCCGTGAAGCGCTTCTGGCTGGCCCTGCTCCTGCTGGCAAGCCCGGCCTTCGGTGCGGTGGACGCCCGCGACCATGACGCGTTCTGGCTGTGGAGCGGCGTCGCGCCGCAGCCGGTGCTCAAGCAGGCGAAAACCCTGTACATCCTCCAGGGCCAGATCAACTCGACCCGCCGCGCGCCCCGGCGTGGCGTGCAATTCATCGCCCAGGGCATGAGCGTGCCGCGCATCACCCAGGGTGAAATCTGGGTGGTGTACCGCGCCCACACCCTGCACTGGCCCGAGTCGGTCTACAGCCAGATGCTCGGCCAGGTGCAACGCTGGCGGGATGCGGGCAACCCGGTGGTGGGCATCCAGATCGACTTCGATGCGCGCACGCAATACCTCGACGAATACGCGGATTTCCTGCGCGACCTGCGCCAACGCTTGCCCAAGGATCTACGCCTGAGCATCACCGGGCTGATGGACTGGAGCAGCAACGCCGACCCGGCCGCCATCGCACAACTCAAGGGCGTGATTGATGAAGTGGTGGTGCAGACCTACCAGGGCCGCCACAGCATCCCGGACTACGCGGCGTATCTGCCACGCATGAACCGGTTGGGGGTGCCGTTCAAGATTGGGTTGATTCAGGGTGGGGCATGGGAGGAGCCGGGGTATTTGAAGGGGAGTGAGTGGTTTCGCGGGTATGTGGTGTTTTTGCAGAATCCCTGAGTGCCCACGGTCCTTGGACTGTGGGCACTCAGGGCTACAAAAAGCCCGCGAATGACCGGTATCTACCAGTCATAAGTCAAGCTCGACACCACCGTGCGCCCTTCCCCGTAGTAACAATCCAGGTCACTGGTGCATTGCGACACGTAGGTCTTGTTGGTGAGGTTCTGCACGTTCATTGCCAGCTTCACGCCTTTGAGCTTGAACGCCGAGCGGCCCAGGTCGTAGCTCAGGCTGGCGTCGTAGACGGTATAGGACGGAATGCTGAACGCCCCTGCGTAGTAATCACCAAAGCTGCTGCGAACGTAACGCGCGCCCAAGCCTGCGCCAACACCGGCCAGGGGTGTGTCGCCAAGGACGGTGTAGTTGACCCAGACCGAAGCGGTAAGCGGCGCAATGCCGGCCGGATGCCGGCCCTGACGACCGTCGTTGTCCTTGGTGTACTTGATGTCATTGCGCGCCGCTGACGCGACCACGTCCCAGGCATCGCTGAGGGACGCCTTGGCTTCCAGCTCCACGCCACGTGAGCGCATGGCACCGCTCTGGGTGCTGAAGGTGGTGTCTACCGGGTTGGTGGTCAGCACGTTTTTCTGATCCAGTTGATAGACCGAAACCTGCACAAAACTCTTCTGGCCCGGCGGCTGGTATTTCAGGCCGACTTCGTACTGGTTGCCGGTAGAAGGATCGAACGGTTTGCCGCTGATATCGGTGCCCGACAGCGGCAGGAAGGATTCGGAGTAGCTGATAAACGGCGCCAGGCCATTATCGAACAGGTACACCAGACCGGCCCGGCCGGTGAACGCCTGGTCTTTGCTGCTGGTGCGGGTGTCGGCCAGTGGCTCCTTGTTGACCACGTTGGCCCAGTCGTAGCGCCCGCCAAGGACCAGCGCCCACTTGTCCAATTTGATCTGGTCCTGCACGTACAAGCCGGTCTGGGTCACGGTGCGGTCCCAGCGATAAGGCTGGCCGAAATTCAGCCGCTGGCCATAGACCGGCTTGAACAGGTCGATCACCGGCGGATTACGGTCGTACAGGCCGTGGAATTGCGAGTTGAAGTGGTAGTAATCCAGGCCAACGATCAACGTGTGGGACAGTGCGCCGGTGTCGAACTCCGCTTGGGCGATGCTATCCACACCGAATACTTTGTTGTGCTGCGACCAGTCCACGCCGAAGCGCTGCAGGTAGCGTTGGTCTTGCACGCCGGTTACCGGGTTGGGCACAAATCTGTAGCCGTGCAACGGTGCGGTGTAGCGATCGTCCACTTCGGCGTAGCGAGCGTTTTGCTTGAGGGTCCAGGTGTCGTTCAGGCGATGGGACACCTCATAGCCCAACACGTACTGCTCGCGGTTGTACTGGTTGACGCCTGGCTCACCGATGAACACATCACGCTTGATCTTGCCGTTGGGGTTGTCCCAGATCGTCCCGGACGCGGGCAAACCCTGGGCCTCGGGCACGCCTTTGTCTTTCTGGTACTGGGCGAACACGGTCAGGCGCGTGTCGTCGTTGGGCTGCCAGGTCAGGCTGGGGGCGATGAATTGGCGTTTGTTCTCGACGTAGTTGATCTCGCCCTGCTCGTCCTTGGCCAGGCCAGTGAGGCGATAGAGAAACTGGCCTTGTTCATCCAGTGGACCACTGAGGTCGATGGCGGCGCTTTTGTGTTCGTAGGTGCCGGCTTCCAGCACCACTTGATGCACCGGGGTTTCGCTGGGGCGCTTGCTGACCATATTGACGATGCCGCCCGGCTGGTTCTGCCCGTATAACACCGAGGCCGGGCCCTTGAGCACTTCGATGCGTTCCAGAGAGTACGGCTCGATCTGCAATGCCCCGCCGGTGCTGCCGCCGCCATAAGGCAAGTGCAAACCATCCAGATACAGCGGCGTAGGCGAGAAGCCGCGAGAGGTGGGTTCATCGAACAGTTTGACGCGGTCGGAAAAGCCGCCGGCGGTCATGCCCGGCGTATAAAGCAGCGCCTGGGTGACGCTTTGGGCGCCGCGCGCCTTGATCTCGGCGGCGGTGATGACGTTGATGGTCTGGGGGATTTCCACCAGCGCCGAATCGGTCTTGCTGCCGGTGGCGCTGCGCTTGGCAACGATGCCGTCGACAGCGCCCCAGGCCGTTTCCTGATCCTGTTGGCCACTGATCTGCGTCGCTCCGAGTTGCAGCGCACCGTTCGCCGGCAGCGCCTGCAACGACCAGCCGCCCTGGGATTGCACCGCGACCAACCCGCTGCCGGCCAACAACCGTTCCAACCCTGGCCCGGTGGCGTAGCGGCCCTGCAAGCCGGCGCTGCGCTTGCCTTGGGTCAGCGAGGCGTCCACCGACAACAGGATTCCCGAGGCGCTGGCGAACTGGTTCAAGGCCTGGTCGAGGTTGCCTGCGGGAATGTTGTATTGGCGCAGGGCTTCAGCACTCTCCTGGGCCTGGACCACGCTCGGCACCACAGGCGCCGTCGCCAGCAGACTGACAAACAGGCCACGGCGCAGGGCGCGGGCCAGGGGTTGGATTGGGTGGTGCGACATTGCAGGGCTCCCCGTGAGAACGCTTCTTGATTGGCTTTCAAGAGGTATCCCGGACGGGGTTGGAAAACCGACAAGCCGCAGGCAAAAAATTTTTTAGCCCCGCGCCTTGATCGTGACCCAATAGCGCGTCACCGCCTGTACCTGCACCGGCAACGAACGCTCAAGCGCGTGGAGAATCGCGTCGGTGTCATTCAGCGGAAACACGCCGGTCAACAGCAAGCCGGCCACTGCCGCATCGCAGCGCAACAGCCCCGGGCGATAACGGCTCAACTCGGCAACGAACTGCCCCAGCGGCTGGCGCTCGGCGATCAAGCGGTTCTCGGTCCAACTGCTGGCATTGGCATCCACCGGCACCCGCGTCGAAGTCCGGCTGGCGCTGAACCACAGGCTGTCCCCGGCATTCATCTGCACCGCCGCACCGCGCACCGGACGTACCTGCACACGTCCTTCATACAGGTCGACGCGGCTGCCATCGTCCACTTCACGCACGGCAAACCGGGTGCCCAGGGCCTGCACATCTCCGGCCGGGGTTTCGACGATCAATGGCCGGGACGGATCGTGGCCGCTGGTCAGCAGGATCTCGCCGCGTATCAGGCGGATACGCCGCTCACTGGCGCTGAAGCGCAAGTCGACCGCGCTGTTGCTGTTGAGGTCCAGGCGCGTGCCATCGCTCAAGGTCAGGTGGCGAATCTCGCCGGTGGCGGTGCGGTATTCGGCAAACGCCGCCTGCCAGGGCTGGCTGCTTTGCACCAGATAGCCGCTGCCACCGGCCACCAGCAACAGCCCGAGCAGTTTCAAGGCGGCGCGGCGTTGGGTGTCCGGTGTATCGCGTAACACCGCACGGGCACTGTCGACAGGCACACCGCCGAGGGTTTGCTGTAACTGCTGCAAGCGCTTCCAGGCGCGCCGGTGTTCCGGATCGGCCTCCTGCCAGCGCGCGAAGGCCTGGCGCTGATCGCCGTCCATCTCGCCGCCCCATTGCAGCATCAACCACTCGCTGGCCTGCTCGACAATGGCCGGGGCAATCGGCGCTTCGTGCCGGGTTCTCATTCTTCGTAGACGACCTGGTAGCAGGCGAGAATCGCCCGGGTCATGTAGTTCTGCACCGAGCTGACAGTGACCTCCAGGCGCTCGGCAATCTGTGCGTAGCTCAGCCCTTCGAACTGCGACAACAGAAATGCGCGGCGCACGTTGTCGGGCATGCGGTCGAGCATGGCGTCGATCTGCATCAGGGTTTCGAGGATCAGTGCGCGGGTTTCCAGGGACGGGGATTCGGGCTCCGGCAGGTGGGCAATGCTTTCCAGGTAGGCACGCTCGATGCGCAGGCGTCGCCATTGATCAATCACCAGGTTGCGGGCGATCTGCGTCAGGTAGCTGCGGCTTTCCTTGTCACCGGGAAAGCGCCCCGATACCAGTAAGCGCAGGAAGGTGTCCTGCGCCACATCGGCGGCGTGTTCGCGATCCCCCAGGCGTTTGCGCAGCCAGCCTTGCAGCCAGCCATGATGGTCGCGATACAGGAGATGAAGCTGTTGCCGGCCGTCAGTCGCGGTGTCCATGAAAAGCTCGGATACGTTATTGAGAGCAATTATCATTACACCTTGTTGCGTGGCTGGCAAAGTTCTTTGTCATTCAGCGTCCGGCGGTCTGCAACGGGTACACCGATTCCCAGCCCCCGCCCAATGCCTTGTACAACCCGACCATGGCCAGGGACACGCCGGTGGAGCTTTCCACCCACTGCTCCTGGGTCGCCAGCAACGCACTTTGCACGGTCAGTACGTTGACGAAATCCACCACGCCTTCGACGTATTGATGCTGCGCGGTGCTGAGGGCGATCTGGTTCTGCCGCACGGCTTCGGCGAGGCTGTCGCGCCGCAGTTGGCTGGCGTTGTAGCGGGTCAGTTGATCGTCGATTTCATGCCAGGCCCGCAGCACGGTCTGCTGGTAGGCCAGGGCCGCCTCCTGTTGCTGGGCTTCGCGCAGATCGAGCATGCCTTGCAACCGGCCACCGTTGAAAATCGGCAAGCTCAGTTGCGGGCCGAAGGCGAATGCACGCGAACTCCACGAGCCGAAATCCGCCAGCTGCAACGCCTGGGAGCCCACGCTGCCAGACAGGGTGATGCGCGGGTAGAAGTCGCCCTTGGCCACACCAATGGAGGCGGTGGCCGCATGCAAGCGAGCTTCGGCCTGGCGGATATCCGGGCGGCGCTCGGCCAGTTGCGACGGCAGGCCGATGGCGACCTGGCGTTGGGTTTGCGGCACCGCAGCGTCCTTGGACAGCTCGGCGTACAAGGCTTGTGGCGGTTCGCCCATCAGCAGGCTCAGGGCGTTGATCAACTGGTCCTGGCGTTGCTGCAAATCCGGCAGGCGCGCCTCGATGGCGGCCACTTGAGCAGCGGCTTCGGCTACGTCCAGGTCAGTGGCGACACCGTCGGCCAGGCGCAGTTGCGAGAGCTTCAGGCTGTGGCGCGCCACCTCGAGGTTTTGCTCGGTGACGGCGCGGGTGTTTTGCACGCCGCGCAGCTGGATGTAGTCCTGGGCGGTTTCCGCCAGCACCGACAACAGCACCGCACGGCGGTCGTTTTCGGCGACTTGCAGAGTGGCGTCGGCGGCTTCGGTTTCGCGTTTTACCCGGCCCCAGAAGTCCAGTTCCCAGGCGGCGGAGAAACCCATGTCCCACTGGTTGAACGCCGAGCGGCCGTTCTTGCCCGAGGCATCGCTCAAGCCATCGGCGCTGTTGCGCTGACGCAGGTAATCGCCGGTGGCGTTGACGGTCGGGTAGCGCTCGGCGGTGATCACCTGGCGCGCCGCGCGGCTTTGTTGCAGGCGGCTGCTGGCGAGTTTCAGGTCAAGGTTATCGGTCAGCGCGCGATGGGTAAGCGCGGTGAGCTGCGCGTCGTGGAACACTTCCCACCAGCGCTCTTCCAGCGGATCGTTGACCGCGTGGCTGGCGGCTTGCCGGCCATGGGGCTCGGTCCATTGGCCGACGGGATTCTGCGGGCGCAGGAAGTCCGGGCCGACGGTGCAGGCACTCAGGGTGAGCAGGCTCAAGGTTAACCAGGCAAGGCGTCTCATTGCTGCGCCACCTCACGTTGCTGGGCGGCGGCGTGGGTGTCGACGCTGGCTTCCACCGACATGCCGACCCGCAGGCGCTCGGTCAACGCCTGGCCGGGCTCCAGGATGATTTTTACCGGAATACGCTGCACCACCTTGGTGAAGTTGCCGGTGGCGTTGTCGGGTTTGACCGAGGCAAATGTCACGCCGGTAGCTGGCGCCAGGCTTTCGAGGTGGCCCTTGAGCACTTCGCCGTCGAGGCTGTCGACCTGCACGTCCACCGTTTGGCCAGCGTGCATGTGGGACAACTGGGTCTCCTGGAAGTTGGCCACCACGTAGGCCTCGGCCAGCGGTACCACGGCGAGGATCTTGCTGCCCGGCGTCACATAGGCGCCGACCCGCACCGCGCGCTCGCCGACCATGCCGTCCACCGGCGCGACGATGCGGGTGTACGACAGCTGATAGCTGGCCATTTCCAGTGCGGCCTGGGCACGTTTCAGGCCGCCCTCTGCCGCATCACGCTGGGCGCTGAGGATTTCCACCTGCTTGCGTTCAGCGGCCAGCACCGCCGTGGCATTCGCCAGGCGTGCGGTGGCCTGGTCAATACGCGTCTTGGCTTGCTGGGCGTTCTGTACGGTGCCGGCGCCTACACCCGCGAGGTGGTTGTAGCGGTTCAGTTCGTGTTCGGCAAACGCCACTTCGGCGCGATCCGCCGCCACAGTCGCCTGGGCCTGGGCGATCACCGAGCTTTGGCGCTCCAGGGTTGCCGTGGCATTTTTCAGCTGCGCCTGGGCCACCAGCGTATCGGCATCGGCCGCCTGGGCAGCGGCGCGGAAGTCACGGTCATCAATCAGCGCCAGCAACTGCCCGGCCTTGACCCGCTGGTTGTCTTCCACCAGCACTTCCTTGATGAAGCCGGCCACACGCGGCGCCACCAGGGTGTAGTCAGCGGCGACGAAGGCGTCGTTGGTGCTCTGGCGTTTGCTGCCGAACACACCCGGCGCCAGCAGGTAAACCAGCACACCGACGGCAAACACGGTGATGACGGTTACAGCGATTTTGTCTTTGCGTTTCATAACAATCCCTTTGGCTCAGTGAGCAATCAAGTCGGCGCGCGGGGCGGATAAATCCGCGTCGGCATCCAGAAAATCAGCAGGATCAACGCCGCCGCGACACCGGCCATGACGTAGTAGAGATCCGAAGAGGTGAGCACCACGGCCTGCTCGTGCAGCCGATGGGCAAGGCCGGCGGCATCGCTGTCGGCCAGGGGCGAGTTGCCCAGGCTGTCCACCAGCATGGTCGAGTGGAAATGCAGGCGGTGTGTGGTCAGGGCATCGAGCACGCCGGTGGCGACCACGGCAGCCAGGCCTTTCACGGTGTTGAACCACGCCGAGGCGAAAGGCCCGTCCTGGGGCGTGATGCTGCCGGTGGAGAGCATCAGCAGCGGCAACACCGCCATCGGTTGCCCGAAGATTTGCAGCAGTTGCAGCACGTAGAAATCATCGCGAATCCATGCCGACGTGAGTTGCGCCCCGCCCACGCAGGACAGGATCAACATGCTCAAGCCAATGCCCAATACCCAGCGGCAATCGACCCAGCGCAAGTTGCACAACGCCGCCACCAACGGCAGTGCGATCAACTGCGGCAGCGCCATGATCAGCATCACCGGTGCAGTTTGCAGCGGGCGGTAGCCTTGGACCTGGGCCAGGTAGCTGGACGGAATGATCGTCACCGCCAGCAGCACGATCAGCACCCCGGCGAGCACAATCAGCGCGAACGACAGGTTGCGTAGCCCAAGCATCTGCAACTTGAAAAACGGCATCGGGTGCGACCACTCGTTGATCATGAACAGCACCAGCAACACCAGGCCGCCGATCAACAATGAGGTAATCAGCGGCGACTCGAACCAGTCCAGCCGATTGCCCTGCAACAGGCCGATCACCAGCATGCAGATCGCCGGGAAGCCCAACAGCAAGCCGCGCCAGTTGAACTGCTTGAAGCGCTCCAGGCGCAGCGGGTCCTGGGGCAAGCCGTAGGCCACGGCCGCCATCGCCAGCAGGCACGGCCCGACAATCTGCCAGAACGCCCATTGCCAGCCGACGTATTCGGTCCACATGGCCGCCAGCGGTGTGCCGAGGCTGGGGCCGAAAGTGGCCGTGAGGGCATAGCCGGCCAGGCCGTACAGCTTGACGTTGGCCGGCAGGAACCGCAGGGCCACGGTCATCAGCATCGGCGGCAAGGCGCCACCGGCCAGGCCTTGCACGGTGCGCAGGATCAGCAGGCTTTCGTAGTTCGGTGCGAACGGGCACAGCACGCCAAGTATGGTGAACAGGCCGATGGCGCAGAGGGTGAAACGGCGCAGAGAGAACGTCACCGAACACCAGGGTGCAAAGGCCATCGCCGAGACAGAGGTGGCGGTATAGGCAGCCACCAGCCAGGTGCCTTCGTCGAAGCCGATGTACATCGCACCGCGAATATCGGCGAGAGCAACTTTGGTCACCATCTCGTTGAGGCCGGACACCAGTACCGCGAGCAATACGCCCACCAGGCCGATGATGATGCGCGGGCCGAAAACGGGCGGGGTAATGGCGGTCGGTTTGGCTGCGGCCAGGGGTGCGGGAGCAGCGAGGGACGTCATGAACTACAACTCGGAATAGGAAATACCCGAGCAGTTTAATAAGGCTTAGACATGACAAAAAGTGACTTATAGGAAGCTTATAAGTGCACCAGACGCAATGATCAAAATGTAGGCGATCTCTGTGGGAGCCGGGCTTGCCCGCGATTGCATCACCTCGCTATGCCTGAAAAACCGTGTCGCCCGCATCGCAGGCAAGCCAGCTCCCACATTGGCCGAGCTCACTTGCGACTCACGTTGGCTGCGCTTCCTTCCACGTCGCCTCGCAGCATTCACGCATGGTCTCGCGCAGCCATCTATGGGCCGGGTCCTTGTCGAAACGCGGGTGCCAGGCTTGGGTCAGCACCAGGGTCGGCAGGGAAATTGGCAGGGTGAAGGCTCGCAACGGCAGCTTCAGGCGATTGGCGCTGTAGAGCGCTTCCTTGGGCACCGGCAGGATCAGGTCGGAGTCCGGCAGCATGAACATCGCGCCGTGAAACCCCGGGGCGATCATCGCGACTCGGCGTTCCAGGCCCTGGGCGTTCAGGGCGGTGTCGATGGGCCCCCGGGCAATGCCGCGGCGGGAGATGCTGATATGCGAATAGCTGGCAAACCGTTCGGCGGTGATTTCTCCATCGAACAACGGGTGCCCTTCCCGTGCCAGGCCGACGAAGGTGGTGGTGAACAGGTTCTGCACCTTCACTTCCGGAGTGATCGGCATGGTGTTGCCCACCCGCAGGTCGAGACGGCCTTCACGCAGGGCCTCGTCATCGGTGTCGCCTTCCGGCACGAAGCGCAGTTCGCACAGCGGTGCCATGCGTTCCATGGTGTCGAACAGCCGACCGCCATACACTCCGACAAAAAAGTCATTGGCCCTCACGCTGAAGCGCCGGCGCAGGGTGCGCAGGTCCACTTCGTCCGCCGAGCGGAACAGCAGCGCCGCCTGCTCCACCACGCTGCGCACCTGGCCTTGTAGCTCCAGGGCCTTGGGCGTCGGTACCAGGCCGCGACCGGCGCGCACCAGGATCGGATCGCCCACTGCCTCGCGGATGCGCGTGAGGGTGCGACTCATGGCGGCCGGGCTCAGGTTCATCCGCCGCGCGGCGCCTACCACACTGCCCTCGTCCAGCAAGGCGTCGAGGGCGACCAGCAGGTTCATGTCCGGTAATTGCATGCCAAGCACTCGTGATGGGTTGGGAGTGAACTTGGCGCAATCGTAGCAGACTGTGGTGAGGGAGCTTGCTCCCGCTGGGCTGCGAAGCAGCCCCAAAATTTGCAATCGAGACTTTTCTGAAAGAACGCGGTGATGTTATTGGGGCCGCTTCGCGGCCCCGCGGGAGCAAGCTCCCTCGCCACAGGGTTGGTGTTTCAGTCAGCGTTGCATGCCCCAGCGCTTCACGGTGACCCGCTCCAGGGTGTCGAACACCAGGTTCTCCACCAGCAGCCCGATCAGGATCACCACCGCCAGGCCGGCAAACACTTTGTCGGTGTACAGCTCGTTGCGGTTCTGGAAGATGTACCAACCCAAACCGCCTTTGCCGCTGGTAGCACCGAACACCAATTCGGCAGCGATCAGCGTGCGCCAGGCGAACGCCCAACCGATTTTCAGCCCGGCGAGAATCGACGGCAGCGCAGCCGGGATCAGGATGAACAACACGAAGCGCATACCCTTGAGGCCATAATTTCGACCGGCCATGCGCAGGGTTTCGGAGACGCCGAGGAACCCTGAATAGGTGTTGAGCGCCAGCGCCCACAACACTGAATGCACCAGCACGAAGATCAGGCTGTTCTGCCCCAGGCCAAACCACAACAGCGCCAGCGGCAGCAGGGCAATCGCCGGCAACGGGTTGAACATCGAGGTCAGGGTGCTCAGCAGGTCACGCCCCAGTTGGGTCGACACCGCAAGCGTGGTCAGGGCAAACGCCAGCACAATGCCGATCAGGTAACCCTTGATCAGCACCACCAGCGAGATGCTGACCTTGCTCAACAACTCGCCACTGGCCATGCCGTCGTAGAACGCGCTCAGTGTCTGCAGGAGGCTCGGCAGCAGCAGGTCATTGTTCTGATAACGGGCAGCCGCTTCCCAGAGGATCGCAAGCACGATCAGGATCAGGCTTTTACGCAGCCAGCCTTGTTGCCACAGGCGCTGGCGCCACGGCAACTCGCGCTCTACGCGTACACCGGGCAACGGTTCGAGAGTGATTTCATATTCCTGGCGCATGGTGCAAACCCTTCAATAAGCGATGCGGATATCGGCGAAACCCAGTTCGGTTTCCACCTCGGGCGCCTCATCAAACAACAGCCGATGAATGCGCCGCGCCGAAGCCTGGAACTCCACACCGCCGAGGCTGTGCAGGTCGTATTGATGGCTGTGGATTTCCGCCCGCACCCGCCCCGGGTGCGGCGACAGCAACAGGATGCGGTTGCCCACCACCAGCGCTTCCTCGATGGAGTGGGTGACGAACAGCAGGGTGAAACGCACCTCTTCCCAGAGCAGCAATAGTTCTTCCTGCATCTTGCGCCGGGTCAGGGCGTCGAGGGCGGCGAAGGGTTCATCCATCAGCAGGATTTTCGGCTGCATGGCCAACGCCCGGGCGATTGCCACGCGGGCTTTCATGCCGCCGGACAGGGTGTGCGGGTAGGCATCGGCAAAGGCCGTAAGGCCGACTTTTTCCAGGTAGTACAGCGCCCGCTCTTCGGCCTCGCGACGCTTGAGGGTTTTGGACGCCAGCAGCGGGAACATGACGTTCTGCTTGACGGTTTTCCACGGCGGCAGTTGGTCGAACTCCTGGAACACCACGATACGGTCCGGCCCTGGCTGCTCGACTTTTTGCCCGAGCAGACGGATCTCGCCTTCACACGGCTTGATAAAGCCGGCGATGGATTTCAACAGTGTGGATTTGCCGCAGCCCGAAGGCCCCAGCAATACAAAGCGGTCTGCCGGATCGATCGCGAAGCTGACCTGGTGAGTGGCCCGCACCACCCGTTCGGGCGTGCGGTATTCAAGGCTGACTTTATCCACCGAAAGCAGTGCTTCGGTGGTGGTCGGGTTGCTGGCCGTGTGGCCTTGCAAGGGCGCGTTCATGTCAGCTCCCTTGCAGCGGTTTGGCGTCCTGGAAGAAGTAATCCTTCCACGATTCGGGTTTGTTTTTGATCGCGCCGACGCGGTAGAGGAATTCCGCCAGCGGGTAGGTGTTTTTCGGTGTGACGCTGAATTCGAACTGCGGGTTTTCGATGAT
Organism: Pseudomonas sp. I8001; assembly: GCF_013385345.1. NCBI lineage: Bacteria > Pseudomonadati > Pseudomonadota > Gammaproteobacteria > Pseudomonadales > Pseudomonadaceae > Pseudomonas > Pseudomonas sp. I8001. The sequence goes on along the minus strand of NZ_JACAQC010000027.1, from coordinate 16,434 downwards.
TTTCAGCAGCTCGGCGCGGTCGATCTTGGCCTTGGTCACGCGGATGTAGGTATCGGCGGCGGCGCCTTTGTCGTTCTGGGCGAACTGCGCCGCTTCGGTCAGTGCCTCGACGAACGCCTTGTAGGTTTTCGGGTTGTCGTTGCGGAATTTCTCGGTGGCGAACAGCACGGTCGGCGAGTTAGGCCCGAGGATGTCATAGGAGTTGAGCACCACATGCACGTTCGGGTTGGTCAGGGCCTGCTCCTGGAACGGCGGGTTGGAGAAGTGCCCGGTCAGCTCGGTGCCACCGGCAATCAGCGCAGCCGTGGCATCCGGGTGCGGGACGGCAACGGTGTACTTGTCGAGGCGATTGAATTCCTTGTCGCCCCATTGCTTGGCGGCAGCGTATTGCAGGAAACGCGACTGCACGGAAACGCCCACTGCCGGTACGGCAATGCGGTCTTTTTCGGTGAAGTCGGCAATGGTCTTGACCTTGGGATTGTTGCTCACCAGGTAGTAGGGGAAGTTGCCCAGGGAGGCGACGGCTTTTACGTTTTGCTTGCCGTGGGTGCGGTCCCAGATAGTCAGCAGCGGGCCAACGCCGGCCCCGGCGATGTCGATGGAACCGGAGAGCAGCGCATCATTGACGGCTGCGCCGCCGGACAGTTGCGTCCAGTCGACCTTGATGTCGATGCCTTCCTGCTTGCCGTATTTTTCGATCAGGTTCTGGTCGCGCACCACGTTGAGCAACAGGTAGACGATGCCAAACTGCTCGGCGATGCGAATTTCGCCTTCGGCCTGGGCGGCGGCAGGCGCCACAAGACTGCCGGCCAGCAGGCTGACGCCCAGGCCAACCGTCGCGGCCAGGCGCGCAAATGGGGTTTTCTTGGACATGGTCGTGCTCCGGGTCAGAAAGGCGCGTCGCCCTGGATGGTGGTGCGGTACAACTTGCGCCGCAGGTGGCTGGGGCAGCCGGCCGCCAGGTGGATCAGCGAGCGGTTGTCCCAGAACACCATGTCGTGGGGCTGCCACTGATGGCGGTAGATGTTTTCCGGCAGCACGCTGTGGGCGTACAGCTGGGCCAGCAGGTCGCGGCTTTCATCCTCAGGCAGGCCGACGATACGGGTGGTGAAGCCCTCGCTGACGAACAGCGCCTTGCGGCCGTTTTCCGGGTGGGTGCGCGCAATCGGGTGTACCACTTCCGCCACTTGAGCGAGTTGCTCGGGCGTGAGGGTCGGGCGCCAATTGCCTTCGAATTTGGTTTCGCTGTAGCGTGCGGTGTAGGAGTGCGCGGCGCTGCGGCCTTCAACGGCCTTTCGCAGGGACTCGGGCAGGTTGTCCCAGGCTTTATGCATGTCGGCGAACAATGTGTCGCCACCCTCGGACGGCAGCTCCTGGGCATGGAGCATCGAGCCCAGGCTCGGCAGCTCCTTATAGGAGAGGTCCGAGTGCCAGAACTTGCCAGCATCTCCCAGGCCGATGGATTGGCCGTTTTCGATGATGTTGGAGACGATCAGGATTTCCGGGTGGTTGGCAAGCAGGAATTGTTTGAGCACATGGATTTGCAGCACGCCGAAACGGCGGCTGAAGGCGATCTGTTGCTCGGGGGTGATACGTTGGTCGCGGAAGACCACGACGTGATGGTCCAGATGCGCGCGGTGAATGCGTGCGAAGTCCTGGTCGCTGACCGGGCGGGCCAGGTCCAGGCCTATGATTTCGGCGCCGACGCTGCCGGGAAATGGACGGATCTCGAAGGTTTGTGTGGTGTCGGTCGCTGTTGGAACAGTAGAGGTGGCAGACATGAGTTCACTCCCGTGCAGTCAGGAGAGTGACTTTATAGTCATAAGAACCGCATTTTAAATACCGTTAGTGAATATCGATATGCAGCAATACCGCTATTGGCCCGACTCCCGGGAATAAAATGTGCACGACGGACCTTTAGCCTGTAAGACCTGACAAATGGGAGCTGTGGGCCCGAAGAACACGCTGTTGAGTCGCTTACAAGCCGAAACCTTGCCCGTTTGACAAGCTTGTGGACAATCTCTAGTGTGCATTGGATCCAATTAGCCACCTCACCTTGAAAAGGAGGATAGCGTAGTCGTGACGCAGAAGCCGAACCCTTTGAGCAGCATCCAGATCAGCGGGCCTATCCCCGCCCATCTCGCCCGCTCCGTGATTGAAGAAACATTGCGCAACGCCATCCTGGATGGCCGCTTGCCCTGTGGCACCGCCATGCGTCAACAGGAGCTGGCCAGCTTGTTCGGTGTCAGCCGGATGCCGGTGCGCGAGGCATTGCGTCAACTGGAAGCCCAATCGCTGCTGCATGTGGTCACCCACAAAGGCGCGGTGGTGGCGCCACTGATCGAGGACCACTCGGCGGAAACCTACGCCCTGCGCATGCTCCTCGAATCCGAAGCGCTGCGCTTGTCGATTCCCCTGCTCACGCCCGATGACATCGCCCAGGCTGGCGCCTTTATCGACGCGCTGGAACGGGAAAGCGACTACACCGAAATCGGCCGCCTCAACCGCCTGTTCCACATGGCGCTATATGGCAAGGCGGGCAATCAGCGGTTGCTCAAGCTGGTTGAACACGGCTTGAACGAAGAGGAACGTTTCCTGCGCTTCAACCTCGAGGCCATGGGCCTGGGCAAGACGTCCCAGGAAGATCACCGCGAACTGCTCGACCTCGTGGCGCAAAAGAAGGTCGACGAAAGCATCCTGACCCTGCGCAACCACCTTACCCGCGGCATGGAGGTGATTACGGGTTACCTCAAAACTCTTGAAGAGACTGAACAGAACGCTGCGCTGTAAATTCGGCGTGGAACTGAAACGCCTCCCTCGACCACAAAGCGCTGCAAAGTGACGCTGGCCGACGGAGGCCAGTGCACCACCATTACTCCCGTTAAACCATTAAGTCCAAAGAAAACTTCACACACTCCGCAGAGCGATCCAACTACCGCAATATTCCAACTCGAAAAACTTATAAAACTAAAAACACCTGAATACTTAATCAGATTATTACCAACACTCCAATTCTCCCAATCGACAGCGTGAATCCATGCTCGGTGCGTCACTGCGCGTGGCGTTCCTTTAAATAAAGCCTTGGTATTTTGTCACAGCATGCTGCTTGCCAGTAACAGTGTCAGCCTCGTACAGGGCTGCCTGTTATCAAGGCACCCGCGCATCCGTGAAAACCAATGTTTATTTGTCGCTAAAGCACAACGCTTTTATCAGGGAAGAGACAACGACTTATAGGCATCAACATGTTCCAGCACTCACACCTGCTTAAACAAAAAAAGCAGAAGTTACATATCCATCCAATATTCAAACATATAAATACCCTTCCAAAGTTGCAGTACTTTATGGAAAACCACGTATTCGCCGTGTGGGACTTCATGACACTCACCAAACGCCTGCAACATGACCTCACCGGTATGCGCCTGCCCTGGTTACCGCCAACGGACCCGCAAGCGGCTCGCCTGATCAATGAGATCGTATTGGGCGAAGAGTCGGACGCGTATCCCGGCCATGGGCACGGCAGCCACTTCGAGTTGTACCTGGAAGCCATGCGTGAAGTCGGCGCGAGCACGGCGAACATCGAGCGGTTCGTCAGCCTGCAGCGTGACGGCAACGATGCAGAAACGGCCCTGCAAAAAATCGATATCCACCCGTCCGTGGCCCGGTTCGTCAGAAGTACCCTGCAGGTTGCCCTGGACGCCCCGACGCACTGCGTGGCGGCTGCCTTTCTCCACGGGCGCGAGAGCGTCATCCCGGCGATGTTCAAGCGCATCCTGGAGGAGTGCGAGGTGCTCCATCGCCAGGCGCCCACCTTCTGCTACTACCTCAAGCGCCACATGGAGATCGACGCCCAGGAGCATGGCCCGGCGGCAACGCAATTGCTGCAACGCCTTACCCTCGGCGACCCAAGCCGCGAACAGCAAGCCGACAGTTGCGCCCTCGGCGCCGTGGAAAGCCGCCTGGCCTTATGGGATGGGTTGCATAGGTGCCTGCCGGAGATGAGCGCATGAACCCTGCCGACTACCGCTCATTTGCCGACGACTGGGAGCGCCGCGCGACCATCCGCACACGCCCGCGGCGGCGGCTGGAAAACGATCAGAAACTGATCTACCCCCTGAGCCGACAGCCCCTGGTGCTGAGCGCAACCTTTATCGACCGATGCCCGCAGTGCCGTGATTTTGTCTTGCTGCAGACGTTCTACAAGTTCATCAACGACGTGGTGATCTTTGAAACCGAGATCGTCGACAAGACCGCACGCAGCATCGCCAAGAATCGCTTTTCGGTGCCCTTCCCGCTTGCCTGTCGCTACGACGCCATGACCGTGGTGGTGGACGAGGATTACCACGCCCTCGTCGCCCTCGATTTCATGCAACAGACCATCGAGATGACCGGGATCCCACCCCTTGAACTACCCGCGCAAATCGAGCTGAGCCGCGCCTTGCCTGCCGCACTGGCGCTGGCGCCCGAACACCTGCGCGATGCCGTGGAACTGATTGCCGTGGCCATCGCCGAGAACACCGTGACCCATGACGTGGCAGCGTTTTCCAAGGACGACAGTGTCAAGCAGTCCATCCGTGGGTTGATGGCCGACCACCTGTTTGACGAGGGCCGCCACGCGCTTTTCTGGACGCGCCTGGTGCGTATTTATTGGCAGTCTGCAGACGCCGCGGACCGCGACTGTATCGCCCGGATCCTGCCGGTTTTTCTCCAGCATTACCTGACCCACGACCTGCAGAAAAACTTCGACCTGCACTTGATCGAGCACCTGGATGTCAGTGACGGCACGCGCTCTGCGCTGCGCACTGAAGTGCAGGCGATGGGCTTTCCCATTACCCGCCAGCACCCGTTGATCGGCAATATCATGGGCTTCCTGAACCACAGCGGCCTGCTGCAAACGCCGAGTGTGGTTGGGGCGCTGGATGCCTTTCTTGCGGCGCCAGGAGGGCACCCATGAGGCACCTGAAGATTGGGCTGGCGGGCTTCAGCGCGGCGCTGAATGAACTGGGTGAGACATTGGCGCAATACGGTCATGGGGTGGTGCGAGCACAGGATGTCACCCACCTAGTAGACCTGCTGATTGATGACGGTAGCGAGGAGGTTCCGCCCGGCGTGACGTGCACAGCCTTGATGAGCCTGCGCGTGGGTATGGGAGCGTTGACCGACTGTGGATTGCCGGCCCTGCAGCTCAGGTGTTACGCCCACTCACGGCGACTCCTGACAACCCTGGAGGTTGCCGGAGAAGCCTGTGGCAATGGTCAACAGCTGCGTCAACACGCAGTACGCAGCCTGGTGGAGTGGGTAGCCCAACAGGTGAGTGGGTTCTCCCGGGACCCGGGCTATTTCTCGCAGGCGGCCGTCGCCTCTGATGATCCGGAACACGGCCTCCAAGCGCTCGCATCCCTGGCGTACCTGCATCGTTTTAACCTGACGGCCGATTTGGTTCGGCAGCAGCAAGCCCAGGTACCCCTGATCGAACGATTGGAAAACAGTCTGCAAACCTTCGCCGACCGGCCAGCGTTGAACATTGCCGGCAGCGGGCTGACTTACCGACAGTTGCATCGCCAGAGCCTGGCTATCCAGCACCGTCTGCGACCTCTGCTTGGGCCCCACGACACACCGCCGGTAATCGGCGTCTGCCTGGACAAATCCCTGGAGCTGTACGCCAGCATTCTCGCGGTACTCGCCTGCGGTGCGGTGTACCTGCCCCTGGAGCCGGGCCACCCGCTGCAACGCCAGCAAGCGATGCTGGAAAACGCCGGCGTCTCGGTGCTGCTGGATGATGGCAAGCATCCACTGCGGGACGGGTTTTGTGCATTGGATGTGAGTGCCGTCGACACTCCCGACACCTCGCTGCCAATGCGCCAGTGCCCCGCCATGGACGACCCTTGCATGGTGCTCCACACCTCGGGCACTACCGGCCAACCCAAGGGCGTGCTGCTCAGCCAGCACAACCTGGCCCATTTCAGCGCCTGGTTCGGGGGTCATGTGCAGCTGAGCGAACACAGCCGGGTCTTGCAGTTTTCGCCCTTGAGTTTTGACTCGTCCCTGATCGATATCTTCCCGAGCCTGATCGCGGGCGCCGAGCTGATCGTGCCCAGTGAGGACCAGCGACGCGACCCGCAGCAACTGGTGGAGTTGATCCGACAACAGCGCGTTACCCACGCCTTCCTGCCGCCGGCGCTGCTGAGCATCCTGCCGCTGGATCAACCCCTGGGCCTGGCGCACCTGATGACCGGAGGCGACGTGTGCGAGCCCTATGTCATCGAGCAGTTGGCAGGCCAGTGCCGCCTGCACAATTTCTACGGGCCCACCGAAGCCACCGTGCTGGTGACCAGCCACACGTTGCAGCCGGGCGACAGCAATCGCAACCTCGGCACGCCCATCGCCAACAGCCAGGTACTGATCCTCGACGAGCACCTGCAACCGGTGGATGAGCAGGTGTTGGGCGAACTGTACATCGCCGGTCCCGGCGTCAGCCTGGGTTACCTCAACCAGCCGCGTCAGACCGCCGAGCATTTCGTCCCCCTGGAGTTACCCGACGGCCAGACCTTGCGGGCCTACCGCACAGGCGACCTGGCGAAGTGGACCGCTGCCGGCATCGAGTTGGTCGGGCGCCGGGATCAGCAGGTGAAGATCCGTGGGTTCCGGGTCGAACCGCAAGAGATCGAACATTGCCTGCGCAGCAGTCAGCTGTTTCGCCAAGTGGCGGTGGTGATTGACCGTGAGCGGCGAATCCTGGCTTTTGTTGCTCAGCCCGAAACACAAGACGCCCTGCCTGCACTGACGCAGCATGCCCGGCAAACACTGCCGGACTATTTGCGCCCAACCCTGTGCACGGAACTTGCGAGCATGCCGTGCACCCCCAACGGAAAGGTCGACCGCCAGGCATTGCTGGCGTTACCGACTCCAACGCTGCCGGCCATCATTCACGGCGAACCGCACACGCCCATGCAAGTGCAGTTGCTCAACCTGTGGAGCGAGTTGCTGGGCATGCCGGTCACGCAGCTGTCGGCCGACGAGAGCTTCTTCAATCTTGGCGGCCATTCCATCCTGCTGTCGACGATGCTGCTGCGTATCCGCGAGCAGTTCGGGCGCAGCCTCTCCCTCAGCCGGTTTTTTGAAACCCCCACGGTTCGTACCCTCGCTACGCTGATGGGGGACGACGCACCACCCGAAGCACCGACCGGCCAGGCTACCCGGGATGCGCTGCGTGAGCTGCATGTGCAGGCATTGCCGGCTGAACAGGCGGGCGAACGTCGCCGGGTGATCGTGACCGGGGCCAACAGTTTTCTCGGGGTGCATATCGTCGAGGCACTGTTGGCCGAGGGTGCACTTGAAGTGGCGTGCCTGGTGCGCGAACGGCCCGGACATTCGGCGACCGCGAGGTTTGCCGAGGCCCTGCGAGAGTACCGTCTGGAACACCTGGACCTGAGCCGGGTGCAGGTGTATGCCGCCGACATCAGCCAGCCGCGTCTTGGCCTGTCGAGTGAGGTGTATGACTACCTCGCCGGGGAGTTCGGCGTGTTGGTGCACAACGCCGCCCACGTCAATCATGTGATGGATTACGCCACCCTGGCCAAGGACAACGTCGAACCGGTGCTGGAATGCCTGCGCCTGTGTGAAACCCGGTGCAAGAAGGTCTTCAATTTTATCTCGACGCTGTCGGCCGCCAGCACTATCGACGCACATGGCCAGGTACTCGAAAACCCCGCCGCGGCCACCCCGCCGCTCTACATCCAGAATGGCTACAACCTGTCCAAATGGGTTGCCGAACGCTTGCTGGGACGCGCCGCAGCGCAAGGTGCCTGGGTCAATATCCATCGCCCGGGGAACATCAGCTTCAACAGCCACAGCGGAGTCTGCGAGCCACAGAAGAATCGCCTGATGTTGATGCTCAAAGGTTCACTCCAACTGGGCCTGGTGCCGCACCTTGAGTTGAATTTCGACCTGATGCCGGTGGACTTTCTCGCCCGGTTTATTGCGTTCCACAGCAGCCGCTGCCGTGCTGGAGGGACGGTGTTCAACCTGCATAACCCGCAGCCCCTGAGCTGGGAAACCTACGTCGACGCCTTTCGCCAGGCAGGCCACGCATTCGAGCTGGTGAGCGTGGCTCACTGGCAACGTCACCTGCACACAGTGGACAGCCGCAATGCGCTGTTCGGCGTACTGGGCTTCTACCTCAACGGGGTGGGCGAGGACATCGGCGATACCTCGATGATCCGCCATGACAACGCACGACGCGGCGTCGAGCAGATGGGCGGGCGCTACCCCGAAAAAAATCCGGCGCTGTTACGCAAGGGCTGCGAGTACCTGCGCAGCACCGGTTTCCTGTGACCAGGCTCTCAATTGAAGGAAGACCTTATGAAACCCGATACGTTGATTCGCAACCCTTGCGCCAAACCTGTGGTGTCCTCAGTTGTGGTTGCCTGTGATGCCGCCAGTGCGTGGGCGGTGGTCGGTGACTTTGGCGGATTTGATCGATTCATCCCCGCCTTGTCCCACATCGAAATCACTGGTGCGGGCGCGGGATCGCTGCGCAAGAAGTTCTTCCACGATGGACACCTGGTGGTGGAGCAACTCAACAGCCGCGACGAGCAGGCCATGCGCATGACCTGGACCACGATCTACAACACCTTGGGCGTAGCACGGTTGTGGGCCGCCATGGATGTCGAACCGTTGGGAGCAGGATCCTCACGGGTGACCTGGACGATCATCGCCGAGCCGGTTGAACCTGGCGCGGAGGGATTTGAGCCGTTTGTGCAGGCATTCGCCGACGGTGCGCTGGCGAATGTGCGAGCGATGTTTGGCTAAAGGAGACAGGAGCGAGCAGGCTCGCTCCTGTGTGTTCATCGATCAGATTTTGAAACTGTCGACCAACTGCTTCAGGCGGTTGGCCTGTTGAGACAAGGCGTCGCAATCCTTCAAGGTTTCGTTGAGGTTGGCCACGCCCTGCTGGTTCAGCAGGTTGATCTGGTTGATGTCGACGTTGAGGGTTTCCACCACGGCGGTCTGTTCCTCGGTGGCGGCCGCTACCGACTGGTTCATCCCGTCGATCTCGACGATCCGCTGCGTCACGCTGACCAGGCGTTCACCGGCCTGGTTGGCGACCTCGACGCTTTCTTCGCTGGAGGTCTGGCTGGCGTTCATCGTGGTCACGGCCTCACGCGAGCCAATCTGCAGCGAGGTGATCATTTTGTGGATCTCTTCTGCCGATTCCTGGGTGCGGTGCGCCAGGTTGCGTACTTCATCCGCCACCACGGCAAACCCACGACCGGCCTCACCGGCACGTGCCGCTTCAATCGCGGCGTTGAGGGCCAACAGGTTGGTTTGCTGGGAGATACCTTTGATCACATCCAGGATGTGGCCGATGTTGTCGGTGCTGGCGTTCAGGGTTTCAATCTGCGTGCAGGACAGGCTGATTTTTTGCGAAAGCTCCGACATCGCCAGGATGGTTTTCTCAACCACCTTGCGCCCATCATCGGCCTGCTCACTGGCACCGCTGGCGTGTTGCGAAGCATCAGCGGCGTTGCGCGCGATTTCCTGCGTGGCGGCCCCCAGTTCGTTGATCGCTGCGGCCACGCTGTTGGTGCGCGCGCTTTGTTCGTCGGAACCGATGATCGACGCGTTGGACGAGGCCATTACTCGCTGGGACAGGTCGTGCACCTGGCGCGTCGCCGAGGAAACTTCGGAAATCGACGCGTGAATACGCTCGACGAATTGGTTGAAGGCACTGCCCAAGTCACCGAACTCGTCCTTGCTTTCCACTGTCAGGCGGCGGGTCAGGTCACCCTCGCCCTGGGCGATGTCCTGCATGGCGCGGCCCATGGTGGTCAACGGGCGCATCAAGACCTGGATCAGGACGCTCAGGAACACGGCAATGGCGGCAACCGCAATGAACATGGCGATCAATGCCGAGGTACGGAACTTACCCAGCGGTGCGTAGGCTTTGTCTTTGTCGATCGACAGGCCGATGTACCAGTCGGCATTCGGCAACCCGCTGATCGGGGTGAAGGACAAAATCCGTTCCTGGCCATTCAAGACCACTTCCTGGCTGAGCTTCTCGATGCGCACGTTGGTGCCCGGGTAGATGTCCTTGAGGTTCTTCATCACCTGGTCCTGGTCCGGGCTGACGATTACCTGGCCATCACCGCTGACCAGGAATGCATGGCCGATGCCGCCGAAGTCCACCGAGTTGATGATCTTCACCAGGGTTTGCAGGCTCAGGTCACCGCCGACCACGCCAAGCAGTTCGCCATTCTTTTTCACCGGCATCGCGATGGTCACGATCAGCCCGCCTACCGCAGCCATGTAGGGCGGTGTAAGCATGGTCTTGTCGGCTGCGACAGCTTGCTTGTACCAGGGACGCTGACGCGGATCGTAGCCATCGGGCATTTTGGCGTCGGGACGCTGGGTGAACACGCCGTTGGTGGAACCGACGTAGGTGAACTGGAAGTTGGAGGTAAATGCCGACTGGTCGACCAACCCCGGAAGATCGGCAGAGCTGCCTTGATGGGCCACGTTTTGCGCGAGGCTTTCCAGTACCAGCACCCGCCCGCTGAGCCAGTTCTGCACGCTGCTGGCGGTGAGTTCACCGGATTGCTGAATGGACGACTCCAGGTTTTGCCGGATGGTATTGCGCTGCAAGTAGTCGTTGTAGAACGTGAATAACGCGAAGGCCAGAACCACTACGCCTGACGCGGCCAACAGAATTTTATGACTGAACTTGAGATTCATTTCATTGACTTCTTTTTGCCAAAAGGGGGTGAGCGTGCCGGATGCAACATTCCATGTAACGGTATAGGCAGACTCTGCGACTGCTCTATTTCGGTGCACGCATGGCTCGTCAGGCTTTCGGCCAAGGCAGGATAAATCTTAGGAATTTGTGAGAAGCATCTGCTTTTAATGTCAGAAACCGACCAGTGGTAGCGCTCTAACGTCAGGAGTTGCAAAATTTTTCAGGCTTGTCGACAATGCGACTAATTATCATTTGTGACGCTTTGCCAGGCCGTGTGAATGCCCTCATCCGAGTACGCAGTACAGACGCTTTACAGCAACCATCATGGCTGGCTGAACACTTGGCTGCGCAGCCGTCTGGGTAACGCAGCGGATGCGGCGGACCTGGCCCAGGACACGTTCGTGCGGCTGCTGCAAAAAACCGAACGTTTCGAACTCAAGGCCCCTCGCGCTTTCCTGCGCACTATCGCGCGGGGCCTGGTGATCGATCATTGGCGTCGCGAAGAAATCGAGCGCGCCTACCTGGAGTCCATCGCGCATTTGCCCGAAGCCTTGGCGCCGAGTGCTGAAGAACGTGCGTTGATTCTGGAATTGCTGGAGTCCATCGCCCGGCTTCTGGACGGACTCAAGCCCAAGGTACGCAAGGCGTTTCTACTGGCTCAATGCGACGGCCTGACTTACAAGCAGATTGCGCAGCAGATGGGTGTGTCGCTGCGTTCGGTGGAACGCTATGTCGCCGAGGCGCTTTATCACTGTTATGTGCTGCGGTATGAGGCATGACCTCGATGGATAACACCGCGCGCGCAGGAATCGACCCGCAGGTGGTCAAGCAGGCCATCAGTTGGATGCTGCGCCTGCGTAACAATCGCGCCAATGTCCGCCTGAAGGCGCAGTGCGAGCACTGGCGCGAGGCTCATCATGAACACGAGTTGGCCTGGCAACGCGTGCAGGCACTGCAGCATGAATTAAGCAGCCAGTTGGCGGCGATTCCCGGGGCCCATGTGGCGCTGGAAAACAGTGCCCAGCGCCTTGGGCGCCGGCAGGCATTGAAGGTATTGTCCGGCGTGCTGTTGATGGGTTCCGCGGCCTGGGTCAGCCGAGACCTCACCGGCTGGCAGCGTTGGACCTCTGACCTGGCTACCACCACTGGCGAACGCCGTAGCGTGCAACTACCGGATGGCACGCGCCTGCAGCTCAATACCGATAGTGCAGTGGACCTCGACTTCAACCCGCAACAACGCTTGATCACATTGGTGCGCGGGGAAATCCTGGTGACCTGCGGCGCCGCGGCGACCGCCCCCCTGCTGGTTCGCACCCGCCATGGTTTGTTCGAAGGAATAGACGGGCGATTTGTGGTGCGCCAGGACAGCGATTGCACACGTCTGAGCGTCGCGTCAGGCAACGTGGCGATTCATTCACCGCATACCGCCGACGGGCTTTTCACTCAAGTGCATGCAGGAGAAAGCTACCTGGTGCGTCAGAATGCGGCCGCTCTGGCGCCGCCTTCGGATATGGATACAGGGGCCTGGGCCGACGGATTGATCGTCACCCGCAACATGCGTCTTGCCGATTTCCTGGCGGAGGTGGGGCGCTATCGCCATGGTTATCTGGGCTGCTCGAGCGATATCGCAGATTTGCGCTTGTCTGGTGTTTTTCGCCTGGAGGACACCGAGAAACTATTGGCGATCCTTCCGCAGACGCTGCCTGTGCGCCTGCGCTATCGCACCCGCTGGTGGGTGAGCCTGGAGCGTCAGGCCTGATTATTTTTGGCGTGCCTGATTTATTTTTGGCGGCTTTTTTCCGTGAGTCCGGCTTAGACAGTAAGCAATTCAATCTGCCTTCAGCGACCTCTACGGATCTCGATAATGACTGTGCGTTTTTTCAGCAACTCTCCCTCTTCCTACCCTTTGCTCGGCAAAGCCGTACGCGCAGCATTGCTGTCGACCACGATGGGCATCGGCTTGCTGCCAGTGGCCGGTGTCGCGGCTGATAGCGGGGTCGAACGTATCAGCCAGCGCTATGACATCCCGGCAGGCGCGCTGAGCGATGTGCTCAATCAGTTTGCCCGTCAGGCAGGCATCACCCTTTCCAGCACGCCTGCGCAGACTCAGGGCCGCCAGTCTCCCGGACTGCACGGGGAGTACTCGGCCGAACAGGGCCTGAGCCAATTGCTCAACGGCTCAGGCTTGCAGGCGCAGGCCCAGGACGACGTGAGTTTCGTGTTGCAGGTCCAGCCCGAGAGCGAGGCGCTGACCTTGCCGACCACCGACATCAAAGGCTTCGCCCTGGGTAATGCCCTGGGCAGCATGGAAGGCTACAACGCGACCCACAGCCAGATCGCCACCAAGACCAGTATCGCGCTGCTGGAAACGTCTCAGACGGTTTCAGTGGTGACCCGCGAGCAGATGGACGACCAAGGCTCGCAAACCGTTGCCCAGGCCATGCGTTACACCCCTGGCGTGCTGACCAACCCTTATGGCGCCACTCACCGCTATGACTATGTGGCGATGCGTGGTTTCAACGACGGTTCGGTGGATAACATCTACCTGGACGGTCTGAAATCCATGGGTGACAGCGGAACCTACAGCACCATGCAGGTGGACCCGTATTTCCTCGAGCGCGTAGATATCCTCAAAGGACCGTCATCGGTGCTCTACGGGCGCAGCTCACCGGGTGGGCTGGTGGCGTTGACCAGCAAGAAGCCATTGTTTGAGCCATACCATCAGGTCCAGGCCACGATAGGTTCCCAAGGGCAGCGAGGCATGGGTTTCGACTTCAGCGGCCCGGTGGATGACGACAAGCGCATTGCTTACCGACTGACCGGGCTTGCAGACAAGTCCGACACGCAATTCGACCATGCCAAGGAAAAACGCTACGCGCTGGCACCCACCTTGAGCATCGACTTTACCGATGACACGTCCCTCACACTCCAGGCTTACCTGCAGCATGACCCCGACGGTGGCTACCACGGAGGCATGCCGGCAGATGGCGCGTTGCACCAGCGCAACGGCCAGCGGATCTCCAATCACTTCTTCGAAGGCGAGCCGAGCATTGATGGGTACAAGCGTGATCAACAGTCGTTCGGCTATCAGTTCGAGCATCGCTTCAATGATGTTTTCACGGCGCGGCAGAACTTTCGGTATCTGGACTCCAAGGTCCGGCTGGACCAGGTGTATGCCTATGGCTGGACCACGCCCACCAGTAATGAGCTGAATCGCTACTACTCAGGCGGTGACGAAAAGCTGCATGCGTTCATCATCGACAACATGCTGCAGGCTGAATTTTTTACCGGCGCGACCAAGCATACGGTGTTGATGGGGGCGGACTATCAGCGGCGCAAAACCGTCGTGGACTGGAGCAGCGGCTCTCTTGCGCCAATCAATGCGTTCAACCCGGTGTATGGCAATTCCGAGATCAGCTATTACAGCCCAACCAGTTATCTGCGCCGGCTCGAGCAGACCGGCGTTTACCTGCAAGACCTGATTGAGATGGACAAGTGGCGGTTCTCCCTCGGGCTGCGTCAGGACTGGGTTGAGACCTCCGATGAAAATCGCATTGCCGAAGCGGGACGACCGCTGGGCACAGAGATCAGTGATAAACGTACCAAACTGACCGGCCGGGCCGGAGCGCTCTACTTGTTTGATAACGGTCTCGCGCCCTACGTCAGCTATTCCGAATCCTTCAACCCGAACTCCTATTCGGACAGTGCCGGCAATCCCCTTGCACCTACCGACGGCACCCAGTGGGAAGTCGGCTTGAAGTATCAGCCGCCGGGTACCGACAATTTGTTCACGGCCTCGCTGTTCCGCATCGACCAGGAAAACCTGGCGACCAAACTGCCGCAGGAAAACTTCTATCGCGCGGTCGGCGCTGTGCGCTCCCAGGGCCTGGAGCTGGAGGCGCATATGCAGTTGACCGACCATCTCAAATTGTTGGGCAGCTATACCTTCACCGATATCGAGTATTCGAAGTCGATGGTCAGCACGCTGAGTACCGCAGACAACGTGATCGAGAACAAGGGGAACTCGCCGACGCAGGCGCCGCGTCATATGGCGTCGGTATGGGCAGACTACAAGTTCGATAGCGGCGCACTGGATGGCCTGCGACTCGGTGGTGGTGTTCGTTATGTCGGCTACAGCTGGGCAGATGCGGAGAACACCATGAAGGTGCCCGCCTACACGCTGTTTGACGCCTCGATGGGTTATGACCTTGGCAAGGTTGGACTGAAGGGTGTGGATGTACGCCTGAATGCCAACAACCTGACGAACGAGTCGTACGTGGCGTCGTGTGCCAGTTTGAACTTCTGCTACCTGGGTGAAGAGCGCAACGTCAGTGCGACGGTGAGCTACCAGTTCTAATCCCTCTCGATTCATACAAAGCCAGTTCCTGATTCCAGGCGCTGGCTTTGTCGTCTTTGCAGGAAATTTTTATGCGCGCATTGCTGGTTTTACTTCATCGCTACATCGGGTTGGCAACGGCGTTGTTTCTGATGATGGCGGGACTCACGGGCAGCCTTCTGGCGTTTAACCATGAGTTGGATGAATGGCTCAATCCCGGCTTTTATGGAGCAACGGCCAAAGGTTCGGCATTGCCGCCAGGTGAACTGGTGGACACGTTGCAGGGGCAGCATCCCAAACTGCAAGTCTGGTACATGGAGTATCCACAAGAGGCCGGTCATACCGCGATGCTGGCGGCAGTTGCGAGAAACGATCCGGCGACTGGCAAACCCTTTGAGGAGCCCAACCAGGTCTTTTACCTGGATCCGGTCAGCGGCGAAGAAATGGGCCGGCGCGTTTGGGGGGCTTGCTGCTTTCAGCGCGAGAACTTCATTCCGTTCATTCTGGAATTTCACTACAACCTGACACTGCCGGGCAATTGGGGTTTGTGGCTGATGGGACTGGTGGCGATCGCATGGGTGTTCGATTGTTTTATCGCGCTGTGGCTGACCCTGCCGAGAGGTAAACCGTTCTGGAAGAAGTGGTCCACGGCGTGGAAGATCAAGGGCGGCCACGCTTACCGGCTGAACTTCGACCTGCATCGTGCAGGCGGGTTATGGCTTTGGCTGTTGTTGCTGCCGATTGCAGTCAGCAGCGTCGCGATGAATTTGCCGAGCCAGGTGTTCAAGCCTGCTGTCTCGCTGTTCTCACCGGTTGAGCCTAGCGTCTATGAGGCCCGTGGCAGGTTACCCGCCGAGCAATTGGGCGTGACACAACTGAGTTATCAACAGGCCTATGAGCGGGCGCTGGAGGAAGGCAAGCGGCTGGGACTGACGGCGGCGATTGGAGAGCTTTACTACAGCTTTGAGTACAACTTTTATGGGGCGGGTTTTGGACAACATGATACCGAGGCCCATGGGAAATCCTGGTTGTTTTTCCACGGGACGGATGGGCGTTTACTGGGGCAAGAAATAGCAGGGCAAGGTACGTTGGGAGAGCGCTTTTATCGGCTGCAACTGCCGATCCATGGGGGCAGGATCATCGGGGTGACGGGTCAGGTGCTGATTGCGCTGCTGGGAGCTGTGATCGCGATGTTGTCTGCTACCGGGATCTATATATGGTGGCGCAAGTTAATGGCCAGGCGAAGCAGTAAGGCACGCAAAGGGTGAGCCGGTTCTAGTTGTTTGCCCAGCCCTTAAACGACAAAACCCCTGTCTGCGCTAGCAGACAGGGGTTTCGGAATTCAATCTTGACGATGACCTACTCT
>NZ_JACAQC010000026.1:0-50940 GCF_013385345.1 Pseudomonas sp. I8001 | reverse complement strand
ATGCCGATTTAGCCGCGCCGGGCCATGGATGGCCCGTCGCGGCGGCCCGCGGAACCGGGCCGGAGTGCGGGCATGCCGAGCCTAGGCGAGGCACCGAGTGGTGGGGCAAAGACCTTTTGGTTACTTTTGGCTGGGCCGGCATTCCGGGCGTTTGCCAAAAGTGACCCGCTGTAAGAGCGGAACCATAGGTGGCCGTTACCTAAATAACGGATATGTACACATACCCAGAAACAATTCCCCCCGCACTCCGCCGCTACCAAAACTGTTCCCATGACGCGCACGTAACCCCCGCCTGTGACCTTTCTCTACGGCAAGGTGCCATCACCGCAAATGCAGTTACCCGCCTACACACTTAAACTCGGAAAAATCACGCACCTTTTTCGCGCATGCATTTCCTACACTGCCCTTTCCTGGATCAGAATCCACGGCGAAACCACCACCGCCCACAAACTCGGATCCCGCTCAACCAGATCCAATGCCCGCGTCGCAGACACCTCGCCAAGACTCCCCGCAGCCAGCCAGGCAGCGACTTTCTCACGGTTGTCCTCAGCCATGCCCTCGGCGGCCTCGATCAAATCCAGCCCGGCATCGACCCACAATAGGGCACCCTTGGCAAAGAACGGCTCAAGCTCCTTCCAGGAAATTTCGGCAGTTTCACCAAGCAGCTTGGCATAGAGGGTGCTAGGTTCTTGCGTCATGGGAGTTCACCTGAAGAAAAAATCGGCGCAATCATACCGTCGAGCCCCAGGCAGAAAAACCCAGTTGCAAATGAGGCACCGAACGAAAGTGTCAGGAAAGCCAAGGATTGCCCGAAACTCTGGCATCACCCCGCCGCAATTCTGTCTTTTTCTTTCATTTAAGCGACATACCCGGGTTTTGCCCCCAGCAGCCAGCTTTTCAAGCGATCAACCGGCGCTCTACACTGTACCGGTACAGTTGCCAGGCCGCTGCCGGGGGATATCCGAGATATCTGATCCGGTTCTGCAGCTCACAAGGCCGCTAGAACTATAAAAAATACAACAGTAAGAGTGGAGCACTATGAATAAGGCTACTAAGCAGATTTCCAAACTGTTTGCCGCTATGGTCCTGGCCGGGGTTGCCAGCCATTCGTTCGCAGCTGACACCATCAAGATCGGTATTGCCGGCCCTAAAACCGGCCCTGTGACCCAGTACGGCGACATGCAGTTCATGGGTGCCAAGCAGGCCATCGCCGACATCAACGCCAAGGGCGGCGTAGATGGCAAAATGCTCGAAGCCAAGGAATACGACGACGCTTGCGATCCAAAACAAGCCGTGGCCGTAGCCAACAAAGTGGTCAACGACGGCGTCAAGTTCGTGGTCGGTCACCTTTGCTCCAGCTCCACTCAGCCAGCATCCGACATCTACGAAGACGAAGGCGTGATCATGATCACCCCGGCTGCCACCAGCCCGGAAATCACGTCCCGTGGCTACAAGCTGGTCTTCCGTACCATCGGCCTGGACAGCGCCCAGGGCCCTGCCGCCGGTAACTACATCGCCGACCACGTGAAGCCGAAAGTCGTAGCCGTTATCCACGACAAACAGCAATACGGTGAAGGCATCGCCACTGCCGTTAAACAAACCCTCGAGAAGAAAGGCGTGAAAGTTGCCCTCTTCGAAGGCATCAACGCTGGCGACAAAGACTTCGGTTCGCTGATCCAGAAGCTCAAGCAAGCCAACGTCGACTTCGTCTACTACGGCGGCTACCACCCTGAGCTGGGCCTGATCCTGCGCCAAGCCAAGGAAAAAGGCGTGAACGCCAAGTTCATGGGCCCTGAAGGCGTCGGCAACGACTCCATCTCGCAAATCGCCCAGAACGCGTCCGAAGGCCTGCTGGTTACCCTGCCGAAATCCTTCGACACCGATCCTGCCAACAAGGCAATCGTTGAAGAGTTCACCAAGAACAAGCAGGACCCAACCGGTCCGTTCGTGTTCCCGGCCTACTCGGCAGTTGAAGTGATCGCCGGCGGTATCGCTGCCGCGAAGAGCGAAGACACCGCCAAGGTGGCAGCGGCCATCCACGCCGGTACCTTCAAGACCCCGACCGGCGACCTGAGCTTCGACGCCAAGGGCGACCTGAAGGACTTCAAGTTCGTGGTCTACGAATGGCACTTCGGCAAACCAAAAACCGAAGTTTCCCCTCAGTAAGCCAGGCGTTACTGGTCAACAAGCCCACTGTGCAAGCAGTGGGCTTTGTTTTACGAGGTTTATGGGCCTGTCACCCGCGATCCGGGCGCTGGCTCACCTGAAAATCTTAAAACCGTCACCAGCGGTTCGCTGGCAAACGCTTTGTGCAACCTGATCACAGAACAGGGCACCGAGCCGGAAATTGACTCCACCAGTGAAATGCGTATCGGGTTTTTAGGAGCGCTGTAATGCCTGAGATCTATCATTTTTTCCAAACGCTGGTTAACGGCATGACCGTTGGCAGCACCTATGCCTTGATAGCCATTGGCTACACAATGGTTTACGGCATCATTGGAATGATTAACTTCGCCCATGGCGAGGTGTACATGATTGGTTCCTACGTGGCCTTCATCGCCCTTGCCGGGCTGGCCATGCTGGGTATCCATTCCCTGCCGCTGTTGATGACCGCTGCATTCCTGGCGTCCATCGTCGTAACCAGTGCCTATGGCTACAGTATCGAACGCGTTGCGTACCGCCCCTTGCGTGGCAGCAACCGCTTGATCCCGCTGATCTCCGCGATCGGCATGTCGATTTTCCTGCAGAACACCGTATTGCTGTCCCAGGACTCCAAGGACAAATCCATTCCCAACCTGATCCCGGGGAGCATCTCCTTCGGCCCAGGCGGCGCACAGGAAGTGCTGATTTCCTATATGCAGATCCTGGTCTTCGTCGTCACCCTGGTGGCGATGCTCGGCCTGACCCTGTTCATCTCCCGCTCCCGTCTGGGGCGCGCCTGCCGGGCCTGCGCCGAAGACATCAAGATGGCCAACCTGTTGGGCATCAACACCAACAACATCATCGCCCTGACCTTCGTCATCGGTGCCGCACTGGCGGCTATCGCTGCCGTGTTGCTGAGCATGCAGTACGGCGTGATCAACCCCAACGCCGGTTTCCTGGTGGGCCTCAAGGCCTTCACCGCGGCGGTATTGGGCGGCATCGGCAGCATTCCGGGCGCGATGCTCGGCGGGCTGGTGCTGGGGGTGGCTGAAGCCTTTGGCGCTGACGTATTCGGTGACCAGTACAAGGACGTGGTGGCATTCGGTCTATTGGTTCTGGTGCTGTTGTTCCGGCCGACCGGCATTCTGGGCCGTCCGGAGGTTGAGAAAGTATGAGCAGATATCTTAAATCGGCGTTTTTCAGCGCCTTGCTGGTCTGGGCCGTGGCCTTCCCGGTACTCGGGCTCAAGTTGAGCATTGTCGGGATCAACCTCGAAGTGCATGGCACCGGTCCCGTGACGTTGACCATCATTGCCCTGTGCTCGGTGCTGATGTTCCTGCGCGTGCTGTTCACCCAACAGGTCGGTGCGCTCCTCAAGTCCAACCGTGGCCCGTTGGTATCGCCCAAGGTCAGCCAGTTCCTGACCCTGCCGCGCACCCAGCGCTACATCATCATCGGCCTGATCGTGGCCGCGTTGATCTGGCCGTTCTTCGGCTCCCGTGGTGCGGTGGATATCGCGACGCTGATCCTGATCTACGTGTTGCTGGGCCTGGGCCTGAACATCGTGGTGGGTCTCGCCGGCCTGCTCGACCTGGGCTATGTGGGCTTCTATGCGGTGGGTGCCTACACCTACGCGCTGCTCTCGCATTACCTGGGCTGGGGCTTCTGGATCTGCCTGCCACTGGCCGGCATGGCGGCGGCCACATTTGGCTTCCTGCTGGGCTTCCCGGTACTGCGCTTGCGCGGTGACTACCTGGCGATCGTGACCCTGGGCTTCGGTGAAATCATCCGTCTGTTCCTGCGTAACCTCACCGATATCACCGGCGGCCCCAACGGCATCAGCAGCATTCCCAAGCCAACGTTCTTCGGGCTGACGTTCGACCGCACCGCGGCCGAAGGCATGCAGACGTTCCACGAGTACTTCGGGATCGACTACAACCCGGTGAGCAAAGTGGTGTTCCTGTACCTGGTGGCCCTGCTGCTGGCACTGGCGGCGCTGTTCGTGATCAACCGCCTGCTGCGCATGCCGATCGGCCGTGCGTGGGAAGCGCTGCGCGAAGATGAAATCGCCTGCCGTGCACTAGGCATGAACCCGACCGTCATCAAGCTTTCGGCATTCACCCTCGGGGCAACCTTCGCCGGTTTTGCCGGCAGCTTCTTCGCCGCTCGCCAAGGTTTGGTGACGCCGGAGTCGTTCACCTTCATCGAGTCGGCAATCATCCTCGCCATCGTGGTACTGGGCGGCATGGGCTCGCAGCTGGGCGTGATCCTCGCGGCGATCGTGATGATCCTGCTGCCGGAAATGATGCGTGAATTCAGCGAATACCGCATGTTGATGTTCGGCGCCATGATGGTGCTGATGATGATCTGGCGACCTCAAGGCCTGCTGCCCATGCAACGTCCCCACATGGAGCTGCGCAAATGAGCCGCGAGATCCTGAAAGTCGAAAACTTGAGCATGCGCTTCGGCGGTTTGCTGGCGGTCAACGGCGTGGCCCTGACCGTGCAAGAGAAACAAGTCGTGGCCCTGATCGGCCCCAACGGCGCCGGCAAGACCACGGTGTTCAACTGCCTGACCGGCTTCTACAAGCCGGCTGGCGGCACCATCCTGCTGGACGGCCAGCCGATCCAGGGCCTGGCCGGCCACGAGATCGCCCGCAAGGGCGTGGTGCGGACCTTCCAGAACGTGCGGTTGTTCAAGGACATGACGGCGGTCGAGAACCTGTTGATCGCCCAGCATCGCCACCTGAACACCAACTTCTTTGCCGGCCTGTTCAAGACTCCGTCGTTCCGCAAGAGCGAGCGCGAGGCCATGGAATATGCAGCGTACTGGCTGGACAAGGTCAACCTCACCGAGTTTGCCAACCGTCCTGCCGGCACCTTGGCCTACGGTCAGCAACGGCGCCTGGAAATCGCCCGCTGCATGATGACCCGCCCGCGGATCCTCATGCTCGACGAACCGGCCGCCGGCCTGAACCCCAAGGAAACAGAAGACCTCAAGGCGCTGATCAGTGTGCTGCGTGAAGAAAACAACGCCACCGTGCTGCTGATCGAACACGACATGAAACTGGTCATGAGCATTTCCGACCATATCGTCGTGATCAACCAGGGCACGCCACTGGCCGACGGTACGCCGGAGCAGATCCGCGACAACCCGGAAGTGATCAAAGCCTATTTGGGGGAAGCGTAAAATGCTGCAATTCGAAAACGTTTCCACTTTCTACGGCAAGATCCAGGCGCTGCACAGCGTCAACGTGGAGGTGCGCCAGGGCGAAATCGTTACCCTGATCGGCGCCAACGGTGCCGGTAAATCCACGCTGCTGATGACCCTGTGCGGTTCGCCCCAGGCTCACAGCGGCAGCATCCGCTACATGGGTGAGGAGCTGGTGGGCCAGGCCTCCTCCGAGATCATGCGCAAGAGCATTGCCGTGGTTCCGGAAGGCCGCCGGGTATTTGCCCGCCTGACCGTGGAAGAGAACCTCGCCATGGGCGGGTTCTTCACCGACAAGGGCGATTACCAGGAGCAGATGGACAAGGTGCTGCACCTGTTCCCGCGGCTCAAGGAACGCTTCAGCCAGCGCGGCGGCACCATGTCCGGCGGCGAACAGCAAATGCTCGCCATCGGCCGCGCGCTGATGAGCAAGCCCAAGCTGTTGTTGCTGGACGAACCGTCCCTGGGGTTGGCGCCGATTATCATCCAGCAGATCTTCGACATCATCGAACAGCTGCGCAAGGACGGTGTGACGGTGTTCCTGGTGGAGCAGAACGCCAACCAAGCGCTGAAGATTGCCGACCGCGCCTACGTGCTGGAAAACGGTCGCGTGGTGATGCAGGGCAGCGGCGAACAGCTGCTGACCGATCCGAAAGTACGTGAGGCTTATCTGGGCGGTTGATGCCCATCTGGTCAATGTATGAGCGGGCTTTTGTGGGAGCGGGCTTGCTCGCGAAGGCGGCGGATCAGCCAACTTGTTTGGTGACTGACCCACTGCCTTCGCGAGCAAGCCCGCTCCCACATTTGTTTGGTGTGAACCAAAGATTTTGGCGAAACCTGAAATTATTTCCCCCGGCTTTGTAACGAATCCCTTCCCCCTTTCTCTAGTGGTGTAAGCAGGCGAACATGCTTGCCAACTCAACCCACTGCTGGAGATACACCATGACTACCAAAACCCGCTCGCTGTCCGCCGCCACCCTCGTCCTGGCCCTGGGTTCGGCCCTGAGCCTGTCCGCCCTGACCACCACCGCCCACGCCGCCGATGACATGCAGAAATGCTTCGGTGTAGCCGAAGCCGGCAAGAACGATTGCGCTGCAGGCGCGGGCACTTCCTGCGCGGGCACCTCGAAGGTCAAGGATCAGGCCAACGCCTGGAAACTGGTCCCGGCCGGTACCTGCCTGAAAACCCCAAGCACCACCTCGCCAACCGGCTTCGGCCAGGAAGCTGCCTTCACCGCCAAGTCCTGAAACCCTGCACAGCCTGAGTACTGACGATGACGCTCTCATTCACCCACTCCATCTCCCAGGCTCAGGCGCCCGGCCTCCCCCGTCGGGCCGGGCTGGGGCTCAAGAACGAGCACTTCAGTGAAGTGCTCGAGACGTCCCCCGATATCGGTTTTTTTGAAGTCCACGCCGAAAACTACATGGTGGCCGGCGGGCCTTTCCATCACTACCTGGGCTTGATCCGCGAACAGTACCCGCTGTCGCTGCACGGTGTAGGCCTGTCCATTGGCGGCGAAGGTCCGCTGAACGACGAGCACCTGGCGCGCTTGGCCACGCTGATCGAACGCTATCAACCCCACTCCTTTTCCGAACACCTGGCCTGGTCCAGCCACGGCCCGGTGTTTCTCAATGATTTGCTGCCGCTGGCGTATGACGATGAAACCCTGAAGCGGGTGTGCGAACACATCGACCAGGTACAAACCCGCCTGCAGCGGACCATGCTGCTGGAGAACCCGTCGACCTATCTGCAATTCCAGTGCTCCACCCTGGAAGAGACCGACTTCATCAGCGAAGCGATTCGCCGCACCGGCTGCGGGCTGCTGCTGGACGTGAACAATGTGTATGTGTCGTGCATCAACCATCAGCAAGACCCGCTGAAGTACATCGAGGCCTTGCCGTTGCACGCCGTGGGCGAGATTCACCTGGCAGGGTTTGCCGAAGACTCCGACAGCCTCGGCGACCGTTTGCTGATTGACGATCACGGCGCCCCCATCGACAACGCGGTATGGCAGCTCTACCAGCACGTGCTCACCCGCACCGGCCCGGTCGCCACGCTGATCGAGCGCGACAACCAGGTGCCGGCGTTCAGCGTGCTGCACGCTGAAGCACGCGAGGCCGACCGGTTTCTGCTGGAGGTGCGTGCATGAGCCGCCAGGACGTCTTTAGCCGCGCCCTGCTGTCCCCCGAGGAAAACTGCCCGCAAGGCTTGTTCAGCCGCAACGGCGCCGATCCGGCCGGTCGTTTTGCGGTGTATCGCAACAATGTCCATAGCTCGCTGATCAACGCGCTGGCCGCCGGCTACCCGGTCACCCTGCAACTGGTGGGCGATGAGTTTTTTCGGGCGATGGCCGGTGTGTATGTCCAGGGTTTCCCGCCGACAAGCCCTCTGATCAATGAGTACGGCAGCGACCTGGCGGACTTTATCCAGGGCTTCGCGCCCGCCGCCAGCGTGCCTTACCTGGCTGATGTGGCGCGCCTGGAGCGATTGCGGGTGAGGGCCTACCACGCGGCAGACGCACAGCCACTGGATCAACAGGAGGTCATCGCCACCCTGCAACAACAGTCGGACCTGGGCGAACTGCGCCTGCAACTGCATCCATCCCTGGCCACCCTGAACTCGGCCTACGCCGTGGTGGCTTTATGGGCGGCGCATCAGACCGGCGAATCCCTCGCCACCCTCGACCCCTTCCATGCCCAAAGCGCGCTGGTGCTACGCAATGGCCTGCACGTGCAGGTATTTCACATCGACAGCGGCTCAGCGACGTTTATCAACAGCCTGAACAACGGCTGGCCATTGGAAATGGCCGTGGCCTACGCCCTCGATGCGGCCGCCGAATTTGACCTGCACCAATGCCTGGCCCTGCTGATCGGTCACGGCGCCATCACCCACTTGCACACAGAACCCAAGGTATCGCCATGAACACCACCGCTCCCGGGCTGATCCAACGGATCATCCAGTGCTTCGAGAAAATCCCCTACAGCCTGATCGCCTTTGTCGCACGCATCTCTATCGCGGCGGTGTTCTGGAAATCCGGACAGACCAAGGTCGAAGGCTTCGCCGTGGACCTGATCGGCGGCACGTTCCAACTGGGCTGGCCGCACTTGGCGCCGTCCACCCTGCCGCTGTTTCGCAGCGAATACCACGTGCCGCTGCTGTCTGCGGAAGTGGCGGCGCACATGGCTGCGTTCGCCGAGCATTTTTTCCCGGTGCTGATCCTCGTGGGGTTTGCCACGCGATTCTCGGCGCTGGCGCTGCTGGGCATGACCCTGACCATCCAGCTTTTCGTCTACCCGGACGCCTACCCGACCCACGGCACCTGGATCGCATTGCTGCTGCTGTTGATGGCCAAGGGGCCGGGCAGCTTCTCGATTGATCACCTGATTGCGCGACGCTACCGCTAAAGGCGATCGAGGGCTTCGCCGCTGCGCTTGAACCAGCCCACCAGATAATCTGCGAGTACCTGGGTGCGGCGCGGCAGGCCGCCCTGATACGGATGGACCAGGTACATCGGCATGCTGCGGGTCTGATAATCCCGCAGGAGCCAGCGCAGGCGACCGTCAGCCAATTCCGCGTGCAGCACGTAGGACGGCAAGCGCGCGATGCCCGCCCCCACCAGTGCAGCCTTCTTCAACAAGTTGTAATGGTTGGAGGCAAAGGTCCCGGATACGCGAACCCGCAGCAGCTCATGCTGCTGGTGATACAGCCACTCTTCACGACCACTGTAGTGGCTGTTCAGCAAACAGTTGTGGCCCACCAGTTCCGCCGGCGTCAGCGGCTCGCCGTGCTGTTCCAGGTAAGCCGGGCTGGCGCAGGTCATCTCGTGCCAGGCGAGCAACGGCTTGGCGACCAGACGCTCGTCGTTGGCGACCTCCGAACGTACCGCCAGGTCGAAGCCATCCCGCGCCAGGTCCCGGTACTGGTTGTTGAGTTCCAACTCGATCTGCACCTGTGGGTACTCCCGGGAAAACTCCAGCAACAGACCGTCGAAGAAGGTTTCGCCCAGGGACACCGGAACCGTCATACGCACCGGGCCGACGAGATCATCCTTGAGCCTGGCCAATGCCTGACGTGCCCGCTCCACCTGGACCACCAACGCCTGGGCTTGCGGCAACAGCGCCACACCCGCCGCCGTTAGGCTCAGGCGGCGGGTGGTGCGATGCAACAACACCACCGAAAACTGCGCTTCCAACTGGCTGATGCGCTTGGACAGTTGCCCTTTGCTGCAGCCCAGTTGCTGGGCCGCCAAGGTAAAGCTGCCGGCTTCGATCAACACGGCAAACGCGGCGAGGTCATCCATTTCGCTCATGGATTGTTTCCAATTGAAAACCAAAGGTTGCCTATTAGTGCACTTATCCGCGCAAAAAATCACTCTAGACTGAAACCTCACCTACACATCTGGAGGAAGGCACGATGAAAATCCTGTTGATTGGCGCAAGCGGTACCGTGGGTTCGGCGGTGAAGGCAGAACTGTCCCAACGGCATGAAGTGATCAGCATCGGTCGCAAAAGTGGCGACTTCCAGGTCGATATCAGCGACAGCGCCTCGATCCGCAAACTGTTCGAACAGACCGGCAAATTCGACGCACTGATCTGCGCCGCCGGCAGCGTCAACTTCGTGCCCCTGGGCGACATGAGCGAAACCGATTTTGACCTGGGCCTGCAAGACAAGCTGATGGGCCAGGTCAACCTGCTGCTGATTGGCCGCGAGTTCGCCAATGACGGCGCGTCGTTCACCTTCACCAGCGGCATTCTCAACCGCGATCCGATTCGCACCGGTGCTTCGGCTGCCCTGGTCAACGGCGCGCTGGATGCATTCGTGAAAGCCGCTGCGATCGAACTGCCCCGCGGCCTGCGCATCAACTCGGTCAGCCCTACCGTCCTGCTGGAAGCCATGGGCAGCTACGCGCCGTACTTCCGTGGGTACAAACCGGCTCCGGGTGCAGAAGTGGCGTTGGCCTACGCGAAAAGCGTGGAAGGCTTGCAGACCGGGCAGACGTTTATCGTAGGCTGACCAGCCTGAAAAGCCGTCACCGTTGAACCCAGGGCATCCATTTACGGAGCATGTCCTGGGGGACGGAAAACTGTATTTCTCGTGTGTTCAGCACACCCATGACAGTGGCGCCATCACTCACGTTGTAGCCGTCTACGTATGTCGAAACCTGCTTGTTGTAAGCCAGTAAAGTAATTGCAGCCGTGCGGGCCCTGGCCTCCGGGCTCAGCGTGACATTGACCGAAATAAAGTCCGGGCTACTGTCAGGCGTCCTCTTCACGGTGATCGAGATCTCGGTAAAGTCAGTGGCAGAGGAGTACTCCAGCCGCGCCGGTTCACTGCCCAGTGCAGAACCCGTCACCAGTAACAGCCCCCACAGATTCCATCGAATAGTCATCGCGGCTTTCCGAATAAAAGAGAAAGACGTTCCCATGACCGTTCAGATCCCTCTATAGGAAAAGTCCCAGCAGGGATGATCGCCCCCGGCACACCTTATTCAACCTGTGTCCCGGGCTTGTGATGCACCGCCAGCCTGCGTAACGTGGCGGCACTTATCAGGAGACCCGATAATGCGTGCCGCCCGTACCCTAGCCTTGTTTGCCCTGTTGCCCCTGTTCGCCGCCTGCCAGATGTTCGATAACGAGCCGGCCAAGCCCTCTCTCGCCGGGATGACCCGCATGCAGGGCGAGTTGACGGCGCAGGGTGACAAACTGCTGTTCCAGCCCTGCAACGACAAACGCAACTACGTGGTCAACGACACCGGTGGCACCAGCATCCTGCAGGAGGCCGCCTCCCTGGCCGGCCAGCAAGGCGCACTGTTTGCCGACCTGCGTGGCAAGTTCTCCGGCGTCGCCAGCGGTACCCAGGGCACGGTGGACCTGCAACAGGTGTACCGCGTCGAGCGCTCGACCTCGGCCTGTGATGACCCGGACTTCAAGCGCATGATCCTGCGGGCCAACGGCCACAAACCGGCCTGGGCGATGAACGTCACCGCCAAGGGCATGGTGCTGGAGCGTGAAGGCCAGCCACCATTGGCCGTGCCGTATGTGGAAGAGCAATCGGGCGACGGACGGTTCAACCTGATGACCGAAGCGAATAACCAGCACATCGAACTCTGGGTGGCCCCGCAACGCTGTGTCGACAGCGCCAGCGGCAGCCTGCAGCACATGTCCGCCGAGCTTCGGGTCAACGGCCAGGTGCAACGCGGTTGCGCGTCGTTCGGCGGTTCGCGAGACGACTGATTGCGCCCTGCGCTGTTTTAGCATGACGGGAAACCGCTGTTGGGGCTTATAATCGCCGGTTTGCAAAACAGCCGGCCTCTTTGCCCGCCGCCTACCGGATTCCTGTCATGTTACGAATCACCGAACTCAAGCTGCCCATCGACCATCCCGAAGAAGACCTGCGGCCTGCCATTGTGCAACGCCTGGGCATCGCCAGTGATGACCTGCTCGATTTCACCCTGTTCAAACGCAGCTACGACGCCCGCAAGAAATCGTCGGAGCTGTGCTTCATCTACACCATCGACCTGGAAGTCAAAGGCGAGGCGGCCCTGCTGCTCAAGTTCGCCGACGACCGCAACGTCAACCCTGCGCCGGACATCAGCTACAAGGTCGTGGGCCATGCGCCGGAAGGCCTGACCGAGCGGCCGATCGTCGTCGGTTTTGGCCCGTGCGGGATCTTCGCCGGGCTGTTGCTGGCACAGATGGGTTTCAAGCCGATCATCCTCGAGCGCGGCCGCGAAGTGCGCCAGCGCACCAAGGACACCTGGGGCCTGTGGCGCAAGAATGTGCTGAACCCGGAATCCAACGTGCAGTTCGGTGAAGGCGGCGCCGGGACCTTCTCCGACGGCAAGCTCTATAGCCAGATCAAGGACCCGAAATTCCACGGTCGCAAGGTGCTGCACGAGTTCGTCAAGGCCGGTGCGCCAGACGAAATCCTCTACGTCAGCAAGCCGCACATCGGTACGTTTCGCCTGACCGGCGTCGTGGAAAACATGCGCCAGCAGATCATCGCCCTGGGCGGTGAAGTGCGCTTCGAGCAGCGGGTCACCGACGTGCTGATCGAAGACGGCCAGTTGAATGGCGTGGTGGTGGATGGCGGCGAGCAGATCCTGTCCAAGCACGTAATCCTGGCCCTCGGCCACAGCGCCCGCGATACCTTCCGCATGCTGCATGGCCGTGGCGTGTACATGGAAGCCAAGCCGTTCTCGGTGGGTTTCCGTATCGAACATCCGCAGTCGCTGATCGACGCTGCACGCCTGGGCAAGTACGCCGGCCACCCGAAACTCGGGGCCGCCGATTACAAACTGGTGCACCACGCCAAGAACGGCCGTTCGGTGTACAGCTTCTGCATGTGCCCGGGCGGTACCGTGGTCGCGGCGACATCAGAGCCGAACCGCGTAGTAACCAACGGCATGAGCCAGTACTCGCGTAATGAACGCAACGCCAACTCCGGGATCGTGGTGGGCATCACCCCGGAAGTGGATTACCCGGGCGGCCCGCTGGCCGGGATCGAGTTGCAGGAACGCCTGGAATCCCACGCGTTCATCCTCGGCGGCAGCAACTACGAAGCACCGGCGCAGCTGGTGGGTGATTTCATCGCCGGCAAGCCGTCCACCGCCATCGGTACCGTGGAGCCATCCTACAAGCCCGGCGTAGCCCTGGGTGACCTGGCGCTGGCGTTGCCGGAGTTTGCCATCGAAGCCATCCGCGAAGCGTTGCCGGCGTTCGAGAAGCAGATCAAGGGCTACTCGCTGCACGACGCGGTCCTGACCGGGATCGAGACCCGCACTTCATCGCCGCTGCGGATTACCCGTAATGAGTCGATGCAAAGCTTGAACGTGAAAGGCCTGTTCCCGGCGGGCGAAGGTGCCGGTTATGCCGGTGGGATTTTGTCGGCTGGTGTCGACGGGATTCGGATTGCCGAGGCGCTGGCGCGGGATATGTTGGGTATCGAGGCTTAACCACTGCGCTGAAAACGCAGCAGATCAAATGTGGGAGCGGGCTTGCTCGCGAATGCGGTGGATCAGCCGAATGATGTATTGGCTGACACACCGCATTCGCGAGCAAGCCCGCTCCCACATTGGTAATGCGGTGTTTCAAATATTGGCGCGCAGGATGCTTTCCGGCAACGGTTGCCCCCGCTCGACACTCGCCGCAACGGCCGCAATCAAACCCTCCAACTCATACCCCTGCCCTGCAAGCCAGGCCTGATCGTAATAGGTCGTGGCATAGCGCTCACCGCCGTCGCACAAGATCGCCACGATCGAGCCCGACTCCCCTGCCGCCTTCATCTGCTGCGCCGCGATCAATGCACCGATCAGGTTGGTGCCACTTGAGCCGCCTACTCGCCGCCCCAAGCGCTGCGCCAGGTAATGCATGGCCGCCAGGGACAGCGCATCCGGCACCTTGACCATCGCATCAATCACTTTCGGCAGGAACGACGCCTCAACCCGTGGCCGGCCAATGCCTTCGATGCGCGAGCCACAGTCCAGGCGCAGGCTGGCGTCGCCGCTCAGGTAGTAGTCGAAAAACACCGAACGCTCCGCGTCCGCGCACAACACTCGGGTGCAGTGCTGGCGATAACGCACATAACGCCCCAACGTCGCCGTGGTGCCACCCGTGCCGGGGCTGGAAATCAGCCAACTCGGCTCCGGATAACGCTCAAAGCGCAGTTGCTGGAAGATCGATTCAGCGATGTTGTTGTTGGCGCGCCAGTCAGTGGCACGTTCGGCATAGGTGAACTGGTCCATGAAATGACCACCGCTTTCCTGCGCCAGGCGCTCGGATTCGGCGTAGATCTGCGTCGGATCCTGCACCAGATGGCTCTTGCCCCCGTAGAACGCGATCTGCGCAATCTTTTCCTGGGAAGTGGTGGCCGGCATCACCGCAATAAACGGCAAGCCCAGCAGCCTGGCGAAGTACGCCTCGGAAATCGCCGTGGAACCGCTGGAGGCTTCGATCACCGGTGCACCGGGCTTGAGCCAGCCGTTGCACAACGCATAGAGGAACAACGAACGCGCCAACCGATGTTTCAGGCTGCCGGTGGGATGGCTGGACTCATCCTTGAAATACAACTCGATACCTGGCAAACCCTGCATTGGCAAGGGGATCAGGTGGGTGTCGGCGCTGCGCTGGAAGTCCGCTTCAATAATGCGAATGGCTTCGCGGGCCCATTGGCGGTTGTCGCTCATGATCGGTTTCTCTAAGGATTTCAGTCCTGATCTTAGGATGTTTCCTACACTCCACACAGATACAGTCATGACTCAATTGGACACACAATTTCCGGGGTCTGGCGCGCAAGTGATCAGACCGATCCCTTATAACAAATAAGAATATAACTTTTGTTTTAACAACTAACGGTACGGGTTAGGGTACCCACCTATTGAACTTTGATTGGAGAGCATCCCTTGCCTCTGCGTAGCACTTTCACCCGTTTCTTCCAGCTGGAAGCCGCCAGCGGTCTGCTCCTGATCGCTGCTGCCGCTTTGGCGCTGATCATCAACAACTCACCGCTGTCGCACCTCTACGCGAGTTTTCTCGACGTGCCGGTGGTCGCACAAATCGGCGCCCTGAAAATCGCCAAGCCGGCGCTGCTGTGGATCAACGACGGCCTGATGGCCCTGTTCTTCCTGCTGATCGGCCTTGAGGTCAAACGCGAGTTGCTCGACGGCCAACTGTCCAAGCCTTCGCAAGTAGTACTGCCGGGAGCGGCAGCCATCGGCGGCATGGTCGTGCCGGCGCTGATCTATTGGGCGCTGAACAAGGACAACCCGGCCGCCCTGGGTGGCTGGGCAATCCCCATGGCCACCGACATTGCCTTCGCCCTGGGCGTATTGGCCCTGCTGGGCAAGCGCGTGCCGGTATCGCTTAAGTTGTTCCTGATGACCCTGGCCATCATCGACGACCTTGGCGCAATCATCGTGATCGCCATCTTCTACTCCACCGACCTGTCCGGGGCGTCATTGGCCGGCGCAGCGGCATGCCTGATCGCCTTGATTGCGATGAACCGGCTGGGTGTGGTCAAGCTGGGGCCCTACATGATTGTCGGGCTGATCCTGTGGGTCTGCGTGCTCAAGAGTGGCGTGCACGCCACCCTGGCGGGCGTGACATTGGCCTTCTGCATCCCGCTGCGCACCAAAAACGCCGAGCCATCGCCGCTGCTGACCCTGGAACACGCCCTGCATCCTTGGGTGGCTTACGCGATCCTGCCGCTGTTTGCCTTTGCGAATGCCGGCGTCTCGCTGGTGGGCGTCAACCTGGAAAGCTTCACCCACCACGTGCCAATGGGCATCGCCGCCGGCCTGCTGCTGGGCAAGACCGTTGGCGTACTGGGCTTCACCTGGGTCATGGTAAAAACCGGCCTTGCCGCACTGCCCGCCGGCGCCAACTGGGGCCAGGTGCTCGGCGTGGCGGTCCTGTGCGGCATCGGCTTCACCATGAGCCTGTTTGTCGGCTCCCTGGCGTTTGTGCCGGGCAGCAGTGAATACGCGGGTATGGACCGGATGGGCATCCTGACCGGATCGATATTGGCGGCGCTGATCGGGTATGCAGTGACGGCGATGGCCAGTCGCAAGCAGGCGCTCGTTCAGGCGTAACCGCTTTTGGAGCCGGCTTGCCGGCTCCAACCTCCTCTAGGCCCATTCGGCGCCATCTCACAGAACCGTCCTACATCCACCCTCCGCTGCTTGCAATAACGTCGTGCTCCCGGCTCCGCCGCCGGACGTCGTTATGCAACACGCCAGGAGGGCACGATGGCAAACAGCAAGGATATCCCCCAAGTCTGGCGATGCTACGGGACCGGCACGGGGGGTTACCGTCGGCTCGAGAACATGAGCGAGCGCGAGCTGGCTGATCGTGAGGCCAGGCAGCGAGCATACGAAGCCATGCTTGCCCGTCAGGAGGTCTACGAGGCCAGACGCAAAGTGGAGCGACCGCCAGCAACATTGCCCATCGCGGGCTGCGTCTTCGCCAAGTCCTGCAACCTGCCGGACGCCCACATCGACTACAACAATCCATCCGGCTATGTACCGCTTGACCCCATAGGAGACTATGGCGAGCACGTTCTGCTGGGTGGTCGTGAAACGGACATCGAGGGGCTGCTGTCACTCAAAAAGATCAGCGGCAGCGCACTCCCGGCTGGGCTAGGGACATTGGCACTGGGTGGCTCAGCGGTTAGTGGCGCCTCCAGCATCGCAGCGAGTGTTGGAACAGCTGGGGCCGGACTGATGCTTGGGGTTGCAGCCCTCGTCTGGCCCTCCAGCCTGGGCGATAGTGCGCTTTACAGCGACCGTCAACTGCGCTCAATGCCACGGGCACGCACCCGAGCCCGCCTGCATATCGAGCAACTTGCTGACGGCACGCTCAAGGGATACGCCTTCTACACCGGGAAAAATCGCGACTGGGAAATGGTTGATGTCGTGCAGTTTGGCCAGCGCGGCACGCAGCAGGTCGCGGACTTGGGCGACGGCGTCGAGCTGATCTGGACGCCTGCTGTCGACCCCGCTGACACCCTCGGCATTCCTGCGTTGGAGGCTGCACCGCAGGCGCCGCAAATCTGGGTGTATCCGCCAACCGAGAAGGCCGACAACATCATCGTTGATCCGATCTATCCGCCGGAATACAGGGATTTTATTCTGGTGTTTCCGGCGGGTTCGGGTATTCGACCTCTGTATATCGTCGTAAGCCTGAGGTATGAGGACGCCCCCTATCACGGAAAAAAAGATAACGCTGTCAAAAGCAGAAAGCCGACTAACGGCCTGGATGCGCTTAATAACTCGGTAGAGCTGAATCCGCCAAACTCACGTAGACGCATAGGGATTGACCCACACACAAAAGAGTTTGTAGTGATCGATCGCACCTCAGAAGGCGTTTACCACGGTCATGTGAGACTGTGGAGTGAGCTAAGACAAGAGATGAAAAATGCTTTAATAAAAGCGAACAAAACAGATCGAAAAGGAAAGATTCTGGGAGCCGAAAAATGAGTTTGCGCTATCACGACCCTTCTTTAAGTCAGGATGAAGCTATAAGCTTTATAGCCACTAATGACCTGACCAAGGTCACAGAAGCTCTAATATCCATCGGCCTTAACGAGACAGATGCTATCTGGGCACAAGAAACCTGTCTCAAGTACGCAAACAATGACAACGAGGACATCGCGTCGGCTGCCATCATCGCGATAGGCCACATTGCACGCCGTTTCGGCGAGTTGGACATGGCGAAAGTTACGCCCGTACTGCAACAGGCAAAAAGGAAATCTCCTTCTCTGAGCGGAGTCGTACAAGACACGCTTGACGACATTCAGATGTTCACCTGATATCCCACATATACCCCAACAAAAAACCCCAACCGGCCACCCGGTTGGGGTTTTTCTTTTCCTGCAACCTTACCCTTAGCGAGTAACGCGGCTGGTTCCGTCCACCGTCATGATGCGGACGCGGTCGCCGATGCGGAAGATTTCGTTCTCTTGAACCGCCTGGACGTAGGCGCGCATGCTGCCATCATCTTCGCGGACGGTGATTTCAACACCCTGGGTGCGGGTCAGGCCTTCCTCGGTGGCCGAGCCCAGCAGGCCGCCGGCGACTGCGCCGATAACGGCGGTCACGATGCTGCCACGGCCGCCGCCGATGGCGCTGCCGCCAACGCCGCCGATGACTGCGCCCGCAGCGCCGCCGATTGGGGTCTTGGTGCCTTCGATTTTCACCGGACGCAGGGATTCGATGGTGCCCATGCGAACAGTCTGTACACGACGAGCTTCGTCACGGGAGTACGAGTCGCCGGTCAGACTCGAGGCGCAGCCACCCAGCAGCAGCGACAGGGTGGTAAAGCAGGCAACTAGTAAAACGGACTTACGCATAGCATCAACTCCAAAGGACAGGTATCCATTAAACCGCTGTGGCTTGCCGCCTGTCACGGCATGCCGGGCAGAAAATTGTTTTCATTCAGCCTTAGTACAGAGAACCTGTACCGAAAAACTCGACGAACGGTAGCGTTCCCACCTCCCTCAGGATCTTGATGGACGCTGTCATCATTGTAGCTAACGGCCGCATAACGCAGCGCAGCGCTACCCATCCAAGGCCTCTGACTAGAGACTTCGGCGTGCAGCGCTACATTCAGGCGAGGTGACGAAAGGTGGGCTCAGGGCGCCAGGCGCTCACGGGTCCAGTCGGCCCCCTGCAAGCGGAAGTTCAAGCGGTCGTGCAAACGACTCGCGCGGCCTTGCCAGAACTCGATGCGCTCCGGCAGCAGGCGGTAACCACCCCAGTGTTCGGGGCAATCAGGCTGGGTATCGCTGAAGCGTTGTTCGGTGGCCTTGAGCAGCGCCTGCAACTCTTCGCGGTCCCTGATTACCCGGCTTTGCGGTGAAGCCCAGGCACCCAGGCGGCTACCCAGGGGACGGACCTGGAAGTAAGCATCCGACTCCTCGGGCGAGACCTTGACCACCCGACCTTCGATGCGCACCTGGCGCTCCAGGGTCGGCCAGAAGAAGGTCATGGCGGCAAACGGTCGCGCCGCGAGTTGTTCGCCCTTGGCGCTCTGATAATTGGTGAAGAAGGTAAAGCCCTGTGTATCCAGGCCTTTGAGCAGCAGGATCCGGCAGTGCGGGCGACCGTCCTGGTCCACCGTAGCCAGGGTCATGGCATTGGCCTCCACCGGTGGCTGTTCGGTTTTCACCGCGTCGGCGAACCACTGGTGGAACAAGGCAAACGGTTCATCCGGGGCCTGGGCCTCGCTCAAACCGTCCCGTGTGTAGTCACGGCGCATATCGGCCAGTGCCTGGGTCATGCGGCTTTATCCTTCTTGCTCAAATAATCAGTTCTTCGCCTGGTCGTTGGTAGCAGCTGGAGCGGCGGCCTTGGCAGGTGCTGGCTTTTTAGCAGCAGGCTTGGCCGGGGCCTTTTTGGCAGCCGGCTTGGCGGCAGCTTTCTTGGCGACGGTTTTTTTCGCCGGAGCGGCAGCTTTTTTGACCGGAGCAGCGGCTGGAGCAGGAACGTCCTGCACAGCGACCATTTCAGCCTTCGGCGGATTGGCCGAGTTGTACTTGCTCAACAAGGCCAGCATGGTGGTGCGCTGGGTGAACATGATTTCCATGCGACGGTTCAGGGCGCGGCCCTGGTTGCTGTCGTTGGCGGCACGCGGCATCAGGTCGCCCATGCCACGCAGCATCAGGCGGTCCTGCTTCAGGCCGCTGAGGCTGAAGATCGAAGCGATGGACTGTGCACGTTCCTTGGTCAGGGCCTGGCTCACCGGCTCGGCACCCGAGGTATCTACATGGCCCAGGACCAGTACGGCGGTCTTCGGATCGCCTTCAACGGCCTTGGCAACACGGGTGAACGGCCCCAGGGTCACGGGCAGCAACATCGCCGGGCGTTTCGGGTTGTAGGAGCCATCAACCGGGGCAATCACCACCAATACGTTGTCACGGCGTTCCAGTTGCAGGTTGCTGTCCTTGATCGCGAGACGCAGGCGTGGCTCGTAGTCGTCCAGCCAGGCCTGGGTGATTTTTGGATCAGGCATCGGGATGTTGGCGACGTCGACCTTGGCCAATGGCTTTGGCTTGCTTTCGAACGGCCACCACCATTTGGTATCGGTATCCGTCTTGGCAACGGCAGGTGCAGCGGCCGGTGCATCAGCCGGGGCGCCGGAGGCAGGCG
This sequence comes from Pseudomonas sp. I8001, assembly GCF_013385345.1. NCBI lineage: Bacteria > Pseudomonadati > Pseudomonadota > Gammaproteobacteria > Pseudomonadales > Pseudomonadaceae > Pseudomonas > Pseudomonas sp. I8001. Next base: position 30,943 of record NZ_JACAQC010000026.1, on the reverse strand, counting down.
TTGCCGCCTTGAGGTCGGCCTTCAGGTCTGCCTTGGCGTCGTCGGCTTTCGACGAAAACGGCCACCAGCTCGAGCCGGTATCCGCCTTCGCAACCGGTGCAGGTGCAGCAGCAGCGGGTGCTACCGGCGCTGGCGCCTTGGCGGCGACCGCCGGCTTGGCATCCGGTTTGGTGTCGGCCTGGCTCACTGCGTCCTTGGTAGCAGCCTTATCGGAGCCAAATGACCACCAATGCCCGCCCTCGGCATCATTTTGTGGGGTTTGTGCACAGCCAGTAATAGTGAGGCATAGCGCCAGTGCCAAGGACTTGTTCGATAACATGAGATATCCACAAAATGAGAAAAAACCAGGGGCCTGAATGACCCGTTAAACAGACGCTTTTGGAACATTAAAGTTACAACATTTTGCCTAGCGTCTTTTTGTATGTGCCTTTGTAACAAAAAAACGCAAGACAGCAAGCTATTTACAGACAACCGGCCAATATTCTTACCAACTTTTGCGCCCGCGGGTCCATAAGTACATAAGGGCCCAATGTATTGGTCACGAAACCAAAGGCTACATCATGTTCCGGATCGGCAAACCCCACCGAACCACCGGCCCCGGGATGCCCGAAGGCCCGTGGGCCAAGGCCGAAGGTGGCGTTTGGCACATGCGGTTGATCCAACATGCAACCCAGCCCGAACCGGGTTTGTGTCAATAAGGTTTTATCCGGGCCGATACTGTGTTCGCGGGTCAACTCTTCGAGCATATCGGCTTCCAGCAAACTACCGTCGAGCAGCCCACTATAAAAACCCGCCAGACTTCGCGCATTACCGTGACCATTTGCCGCTGGCTGCTGCATACGCCGCCATTCGGGTTTATTAGTGCTGGTCAGAATAGACGGTGGATTGGTAAATGCACGGGTAGTCATCGCCGTCGGCTCGCGCATCGTTACTTGAAGTAAACGTTGTGCCGCCTCATCGCCAACATTGCCCTTGCCTCGGGCTATATGGGCAACTCGATAAAACTCTTCATCTGCCAACCCCACATGAAAATCCAGGCCCAGTGGCCGTGCAACCCGGGCCACGATGGACTCGCCCGGCCCACGACCGTCGGCGCGGCGCAGCAACTCGCCCACCAGCCAACCATAGGTAATCGCCGCATAACCGTGCCCTTCCCCGAGCTTCCACCATGGCGCTTCGGCGGCGAGGGCGTCGACCATCATCTGCCAGTCGTACAGGGCTTCGGCGGGCAGCGTTTCACGCAGGGCCGGCAACCCGGCCTGGTGACAGAGCAGATGGCGCAGGGTGATGGCTTCCTTGCCCGCGGCAGCAAACTCCGGCCAGTACTTGGCGACCGGCGCATCCAGCTGCAACTTGCCTTCGGCCACCAGTTGCAGCGCCGTGACGGCCGTAAAGGTCTTGGTGCAGGAGAACAGATTGGCAATGGTGTCGCTGTGCCAGGCCTCGGCACCGTCCTTGTCGGCGGTACCGGCCCACAAGTCGACGACGGTTTCGCCGCCAATCTGGATGCACAGCGCGGCACCACGTTCCTGAGGGTCGTCGAACAGCGCGGCGAAGGCTTCACGCACCGCTTCGAATTGAAGCTCGTAATGACCCTGAATCTGCACCTAAGCCCCCTTGGAAAAGTACTACAGAAAGTGGCCGACATTGTTCCAGCCATTGAGCGATTTGTGAACCCGCTCTCGTCGATCAGCCCCCATCAATGACCTTTGCCGGAATGCCCGCCGGAATGCTCTGCACCCGGCGCTGCTGCATTGCCTTCACGCCCGGGCTTGCCGCCCTCACCGGCGTGGACCGCTGCGGCAGCCTTGGCCTTTTCGGCCTCCTTGCCCAGCTGATCGACGGCAGCCAGGTTACTTTTGCGCACACTGTCGACAAACCCCTGGAACGGCACATCGGTGATGCCGACCAGGCCGAAGTGGCCGTTTTCGCCGTCAAGCAAACGGCCGGTAACCGGCTGGTCCAGGTACTGGAACCAATGCACGCCGACGATCGACGGCTCGGCCATGGCCTGCTTCAGGAAGTTGGCGTAGGCAACCCCACGATCCTCTTCCCGGGCCAACTGCGTCACGCCGCCCCAGAACGGGCCGCGGTCCGCCGAGCCGAAGTTGAATTCGGTGATCAGCACCGGCTTGTCCAACGTCCGCAGGGCCGCGAAGTCGTAGCCGTCCTGAGGCTTGAGGGTGTACATGTTGAAGCTCAGCACATCGCAATATTGCGCGCAGGACGCCACCGCTTCCGGCGTGCTGACCGCGTATCGGCCACCCAGCAACAGCTGGTTGGGCGCATGCCATTTCAATGCATCGGAGATGGTCTTGAAGTAGGCGTCGGCAAAGGTCTTCTGGAAGTACTTGAAGTCCGCTTCGATTTCCGGGTGCTCCGGGCTTGGCATTGGCGGCACAAAGCCCGGGTCTTCCATCAGTTCCCAGGCGGGCAGCTCGATGCCCCAGGCCCTGGAAAGCCCCTCCTGGTTGCGGTACTTGTCGCGCAATTGCTTGAGAAACGCGCGCTTGGCCGGCACGTCGGTGGTCATGCGCAGGGTGCCGTAGGCCAGGGCGTAGCGGGATTTCGCATCATCACCGGGACCGGCCCAGGCCAGTTCGTTGTCGGCAAAGAAGCCGATCAGCCACGGGTCGTCGCGATGGTCACGGGCGGCAATTGCCACCGCACGCTCGGTGGCCATGGCGAAGCGCGGGTCGAACGGGTCGGGCATGCCGCCCCACCAATCGGTGCCGGTGCTGATGCTCGCGTAATCACCGACGATCGACAGTGGCAAGGTATAAGGCACGCGGTCGGCGGTCGCCAGCTGCGGCGCACTCCAGTTGCCCACAGTATTGAAACCCCAGGCCCGCAGGCGGTCGAGGGTGTGGCTGACCCAGCGTTTCTGGTCGAAACCTTCCGGAGCACAAGGTGCCGGCGGCACGCACGGCTGGCCATAGGTACGCTGCAGGTTGGCGCCATAGAAGTCGTACCAGCGGCCGACATTAAAGCTGCGCCCCTGATCGGCACCATTGCCGCTGCGGCTGTCACCGCTGCCGTAGTATTTGTCGAAAGGCTCGCCGGCCTTGGGCAGCGCGGCAAACATCCATTCGCGGCCCGCCACGTAGGTCTGGCTGTTGTCCGGGGCGACGGTGTTGACGCCCAGGGAGTAGAACGGATGGCCTTCCGGTGTCACCAGGTACCAGCGCCCGTCGCGCTTCTCGGTGCGGAAGAAGCCGCTGGCGTCAAAGGCCGGGCCCTTGTTCCAGCCGCCGAATTTGTCCAGGGAGGCCTTGTCGCGCTCGGCCAGCCAGCCCTTGAGCTGTTGCTGTTCCTTGACCGCTGCGGCCCTCAACTGCTCGTCGCTGCTGACTTTCTCCGGCCACCGGGCGCGGGTGGACTGCCCATAGGCGTCCACCAGATCGCTGTAGGTAGCCTTGAGTACCGGCGCGATGTCCTGCACGCCAAAGCGTTCGAGCAAGATGCTTTGGGCAACGTTCGGCTTGATCATCGACAGGGTCACCGACACGATCTGGCTGCGGTCGATCTCCCCTTCGCTGCTGGCCAGCAGCACGCGCTGGCCATCGACGGTGATCGGCATCGGCGGGCCGGCCTTCATCCCCTGGCTCAGGGGCGAGTTGGCTTGCAGCGGAATCAACAGCGTTTGCGCGGGACCGGCTGGCAGGTCGATACGGCTGAACAGTGTCCGGCCGTCATTGCTCTGCACCTTGACGTACAGGGTCAGCGCCCAGTCCATCGCACTTTGAATCCGCAGGCTCATGGCACCGGATTGCGACCAGTCCCAGGCGCCGGTCTGCGGGCTGAGCACCAGGCTCGGTTCGGCCGCCGGGTTGAAGGTGATACGGCGCAGCACTTCGCCTTCAGCGGTTTGTTCGGCGTTGTATTGCGGCAGGCTGGCGTCCTGGGTCGCCACCTTGACCACATCGGCGGGCCGTACAAAGTTGAACAAGGTTTGTTGCCCGGCAGGCGCAGCCAGCAATGGCGCGGCAAACAACAGGGCAAAAACAGCGGGCAGCGTGCGAATCATGTGAACAAGGTTCTCCCAAACGGCCGGTGACTGGCCTGATGACGTGAAGCGATGGTGAGATAGACCACAAAGTGGGCGAATTCGCCCACTGGGCCTTAAGAAATTTCCCGCCGAAACGGCGGTAAAGCATTCAGGATAGCTTTCCCATAGCGCTGGGTAACCAGACGCCGGTCAAGCAAGGTGATGGTGCCGCGATCTTCTTCGGTACGCAGCAGGCGGCCGCAGGCCTGGACCAGTTTCAAGGAAGCGTCCGGCACCGAGATCTCCATGAACGGATTACCGCCCCGGGCTTCGATCCATTCGGCCAACGCGGCTTCCACCGGATCATCCGGCACCGAGAACGGGATCTTGGCGATCACCACGTGTTCGCAGTAGGCACCGGGCAAATCCACACCCTCGGCGAAACTCGCGAGGCCGAACAGCACGCTGGAATCGCCGCCATCCACCCGCGCCTTGTGCTTGTTCAGGGTTTCCTGTTTCGACAGGTTGCCCTGGATAAACACCTGCTTGCGCCAGTCACGGTCGAGGCCGTCGAACACGTCCTGCATCTGTTTGCGGGACGAGAACAACACCAGCGTGCCCCGTGAGCCCTCCACCAATGATGGCAGGTCACGAATGATCGCCGCCGTATGGGCCGGCGCATCCCGTGGGTCGGCCTTGAGGTCCGGTACCCGCAGCACACCGGCGTCGGCGTGATGGAACGGGCTGGGCACCACGGCGGTGACGGCCTTCTTCGGCAGCCCGGCGCGCATGCGGAAGCGGTCGAAGGTGCCCAGGGCCGTCAGCGTAGCCGAGGTGACCAAGGCACCGTAGGCCACGTTCCACAGATTGCGTCGGAGCATTTCCGCCGCCAGGATCGGGCTGGCGTTGACCTCGATATCGAACAGCGCACCGCTTTCCGACAGGGTCAGCCAACGGGCCATGGGCGGGTTGTCTTCCGGGTCTTCGACGGTAAAGGCGGTCCACAACTCCCAGTTGCCCTGGGACCGGGACAGCAGGCTGCCAAACAGCGGGTACCATTCTTCAGCCTGATTGCTGGCGATGCCGATATTGACCTCGCCATCCATGCCTTCCTTGAGCAAATCGGTGAGACGGGTGAACAAGTCGGTCAGGCGCGAAAAGCCCTTTTTCAGCTCGACGCCCATTTCGCGCATGTGCTCGGGGATCAGCCCGCCAACGAAACGATGGCGCGGCCGTTCGCGGCCTTCCACATCTTCGCCGGGCTTGAAGTCTGCCACCTGCTCGCAGGCGCTGAACATGAATTGCTGCTGGGTCTTGATCTCCCGCGCCAGCTCCGGCACCTGCTCGATCAACTTGCCCAGGTCGCCCGGCAGCGGGTGCTGTGCGAGCAACTTGGTGAGGTTCTTGGCGGTGGTTTCCAGCCAGTCGGCGGTGGAGCGCAGCCGCGTGTAGTGAGCAAAGTGGCCGATGGCCTTGTCGGGCAGGTGATGGCCTTCGTCGAACACGTAGAGTGTGTCGCGCGGGTCGGGCAACACGGCGCCGCCCCCCAGGGCCAGGTCGGCGAGGACCATGTCATGGTTGGTGACAATAACGTCTACCTTGCCCATGCCTTCCCGGGCCTTGTAGAAGGCGCACTGGCCGAAGTTGGGGCAATGACGGTTGGTGCACTGGCTGTGATCGGTGGTCAGGCGTGCCCAGTCGGCGTCTTCCAGGGCATTGGGCCAGCTGTCGCGGTCGCCGTCCCATTTATTGCCCGCCAGTTTCTCGATCATGCTGGTAAACAGCTTCTGACTGACCTCATCGACTTCGATCTTGAAGCCTTCTTCTTCGAACAGCGAGGCAGTGGCGGTTTGCGCGTGGCCTTCCTGCAACAGCACGTCGAGCTTGGACAGGCACATATAGCGCCCACGGCCCTTGGCCAGGGCGAAGGTGAAATTCAGGCCGCTGTTGCGCATCAGGTCGGGCAGGTCCTTGTAGACAATCTGCTCTTGCAGGGCGACGGTAGCGGTGGCAATCACCAGGCGCTTGCCGGCGGCCTTGGCGGTGGGGATCGCCGCCAGGCTGTAGGCCACGGTTTTACCGGTACCGGTGCCGGCCTCGACGGCCACCACGGCGGGGTCGCCACTGCGCCGACCTTCGTCGTCGGTGTCGATATCCCCGAGGACCTTGGCGACTTCGGCGATCATCAGGCGCTGGCCGTACCGCGGTTTCAAGCTCTTGGCTTCGAGAAAACGCGAGTAGGCGCCCTGGATCGTGGTTTTGAGTTCAGTGCTGATCATGGATAGTCGGGCGCAAAAAACGCTGGATAAATTTTCAGTGGTTCGGATCGGCCGCTATCATACCCCGCTAATTAATCCCGCGCAGAACGGAGTACCCCAATGACCGTCTTTAGCTTCGCTTACACCCTGCATGTACTGGCCGCCCTGATCTGGGTCGGCGGTATGTTTTTCGCCTGGATGATCCTGCGCCCCGCCGCCATGGCCGCGCTGGACGGGCCGGCCCGGCTGAAACTCTGGGTAAATGTGTTTCAACGTTTTTTCGTGTGGGTCTGGGTGGCGGTGCTGGTGTTGCCGATCAGCGGTGTCGGCCTGCTGCAACTGCGCTTCAGCGGGTTTGAGACCGCACCGCGTTATGTACAGGTCATGATGGGGTTGTATGTGGTGATGACGGCGCTGTTTATCCGGATTCAGGCGCTGAAGTTGCCGGAGCTGCGCGTGGCGGTGGCGGCGGAGGATTGGCCGGCCGGGGCTGCGGCCTTGGGGCAGATTCGTAAATTGGTGGGGATCAACTTGATAGTGGGGTTGGTGCTGGTGGCGATTGCTTCGGCACGGCCGATGTTCTAAAGCGCCTAGTAGACCGCTTTCGCGAGCAAGCCCGCACCCACATTTGGAATGCGTTTCAAATGTGGGAGCGGGCTTGCTCGCGAAAGCGTCAGGCCAGTCGCCTCAGAGCCTCTGAATGGTCACAGCACCCGCAGGCCCCGCTGGCCCCGGCTGCCCTTCCAACCCGGCTCGGCCCTTTTCGCCGCCATCCGCGCGGTACACCAGGCACCCCTTGGACTGCCCGCCTTTACCCGGCTTGCCCGCCGTGCCCGCCAAGCCACCGGCTCCGCCGTCCACCCAGACCTTGATTTTCTCGCCCGGGAAGTCCTGCGGCAATTCCACACGAACCTGCGCGCCCGCCGCGCCCGGCAGCCCGTCGCCGCCGTTGTCGCCATTGGCACCGCGCCCGGCCGAACCCCAGGTGCAGCCCGGGTCTTCGCCGTTGGCACCATCCAGCCCGGCATAACCCTGGGCACCCGCGCCACCGCGGGCATCCACCGACAGCTCATCGGCCGTCAGCGAGTTAATCCGCAACACCAGGTCACGCCCCGCCTTGGCCGGGCGCTCATGGGTACCGGGAGCGCCGCGTGAGGTGATCTGGCTGCCCTGCTCCAGCTGCGCCTGACGCACCTGCAGTTGCAACGTGGTGCTACCGGGCACGATGGCGATTCGCGCGTCGCGGCCCAGGTGCAGTTCATCCACGGTCACCTGGGTGATATTGGCGGGAATCAGCAAGGTGCCGTAATCCGCCACGTCCAGTCGCTCCAGTTGCAACACGCCACTGCTGTTGGGCAGGCGCATCAACGAGTTGGTCTCGACGCTGACGCTCTGGGCCAGGGCAATGGGGCTGACCAGCAGGGCCAACAGAAAAACCTTACGCATGATTGGCCTCCTTGTTTACATCATTAGCCGGTGTCGGCGTCGAAAAGCTCTGCAAATGGAACATACCCACCAGCAGGATCTGCAAGCGGTCACGCCAGGGATGGGCACGGGTTTTCACACTGCCGTTGAACAACAGCAGTTCCAGAACATGGGTCAGCAACAACAGGCTGCCGGCCAGGTTGACCAACAGGTGGAACGGGTTGATCAGCGGAGTGATCAGGTTGACCACCACCACGACCCAGAACAGCAACGTCAAGAATTTACCCAGCCCCCAAAACACCTTCATCCCGCACGCTCCCCTTGCACATTATTCTTTGGGCGCACAGTAACGACTTCTACAGGCGTTGTGCCAGTGAAGGATTAAAAAATTGATGAAGGGGCCCCTGGGGATTCCGCAGGGGCCTTGAGGCGGGGTCAGCGGTTGATCTGAATTTCCACGCGGCGGTTCAGCGCGCGGCCATCAGCGGTTTTGTTATCGGCTACGGGGTGGCTTTCGCCGGCGCCGGTCACGGAGACAAAACTGCTGCGCGGGATGCCGGAACTGACTAGGTAGTCGGTCACCGAATGAGCGCGTCGTTCAGAGAGTTTCTGGTTGTAGGCATCTTTACCGACACTGTCGGTATGCCCGCTGACGCGCAGCTGCGCACTCGGGGCCTCTTTTTTCAGGCGGGTGGCAATCACGTCGAGCTTGGTTTTGTCGGCAGCCGTGAGCTTCGCGGAGTCGAACTCGAAGTGCACGTCACGAATCACGATGGTTTCTTCCTTGACCACCACCACTTCCTCTTGAACCACCGCTACCGGCACCGGAGGGCAGCCATTGGCGTCGACCTGCACGCCTTTTGGCGTGCCAGGGCACTTGTCGCGGCTGTCCGGTACGCCATCGCCGTCCTCGTCACCGTCGCCATGCACCCAGCAATAGGCGCCAGCCATGCCGCCAATCAGCAGTGCGCCGTAGCCTGCATAGGACGAGCTTTGGGTCGCACCAATGGCAGCACCGGTCACACCGCCGACGGCGGCACAGGTGGGCCAGTCGGTTTTTTGCAAGCCTGCGCAACCTGTCAATACTCCGGTTAGCAGAACCAAGGGTAGAGCTGTCCGCATGATGCTCATCTGACTTTCTCCTGAGGGGATCGGCGGGGGCCGACGAGTGGAGTAAAGACGGCTCTTTTCATCTGCGCCAGCGTGTCACACCCCAGTATTCATTGGGCCGAGCGGTTTATTCTCGCCGCCCGCTCTAGGCCCGCACGCTCAGGCAGGCTAGTCTCTACGGTCCTGATGTGAGGATCTTCGATGACTGCCGGTATTTCTTCCCGTACACCCCAGCAAGCGCTCGCTGCGCTGCTTGATCTTCACGCGCCCAAACGCCTGTTGTTATTGGGCGCCAGCCAGTTCCCGGCGCTGGATGCCTTTAAGGAAGCACACCCGGATACCGTGGTGTCCTTCGCCGAGCCCGGTCCCTTGCCCACCGACCTCGCGGCCCAGCGTTTTGACCTGGCACTGGCGGTCGGTTGCCTGGAACACCTGTCAAAACCTGCGGGCCTGACCCTGCTGGGGGGCATCCGCAACCTCAATGCCAGTCGCATTGCGGTGCTGGTGGACCTGGAGGCCTGCCACTGGAAAGACACCGATTTCTTCTCCCTGGCCCTGCAAGCCAGCGAGCGTTTCCAGCGCGACGATCAGGTTTTGACGCTGTTTACCTATGATCTGCTTGACTATAAACAGGTGCCGGATTGGCTGAATGCCCGCTTCTGGGCCAACCCGCAAAATTTCGGAAAGTATTGGTGGTAACCCGATGAGTACATCCATTTGCCCCTGCGGCAGTGGCAACCTGCTGGATGCCTGCTGCGGTCATTATCACGCCGGCCACCCGGCCCCCTGCGCCGAAGCCTTGATGCGTTCGCGCTACAGCGCCTATGTGCTGGGCCTGGTGGACTACCTGGTGGCAACCACCCTGCCTGCGCAGCAAGCCGGGCTGGACACCACCGCCATCGGCGCCTGGAGCGCCCAAAGCACTTGGCTGGGCCTTTCAGTGGAAAGCTCCGAGGTGTTCGGCGGCCAGCCGGAACACGCCTTCGTGACCTTTACCGCTCGCTGGCATGACAGCACCGGCGAACACAGCCACCGCGAGCGCTCATCTTTCGTACAGAACAATGAGCACTGGTACTTTATCGACCCGACGGTGGACGTGAAGGCCGGGCGTAATGACGCCTGCGTGTGTGGCAGCGGGCAGAAATTCAAGAAGTGCTGTTCCGGCTACCTCTGACATTCATTGATACCCGACAGGCTCTCGCTTGCTATGCTGACTCTTCACACGGAGTAACGGCATGGTTTCTCAGGCGCGGGTATTCAGGACTTACAGCCTTCTGCTGGCATTGATGCTGGGGCTCTCCGGCTGCGCGTCGTGGTTCGCCGACGAAACGCCCGCCCCCGAGGTGCGTCTGGTCAAGGTCGACCCCGTGCGGGTCAAGTTGCTGGAGCAGAAGTTCAAGCTGTATTTCCGCGTGGATAACCGTGACGACAACGACCTGACCGTACGCGGCCTGGTTTACAAGGTCAGCCTCGGCACGATGGTGCTGACCGAAGGCGAGTCCAACGAATGGCTGACTGTGCCACCCCACAGCCACGCTTTTTTCCGGGTATCGGTGCGCACCAACCTGTGGCCGCAGATCCGCGATGTGGTCGACATGCTGAAAAATCCGCGCGATCCCGTGCCCTATCGTCTTGAAGGCGAGTTGAAAACCGGTTTATTTATCGGGAACGACGTGCAGGTGTTGCGCAATGGCGAGATAATCCCCGGCGATTTTATTCCGGAGCGACATCGATGACTCAGCAACCCCATGTCCATGGTCCTGACTGCAACCACGATCACGATCATCATGATCACGACCACGGCCATGTCCACGGCCCGAACTGCGGCCACGCTCACCAGGAGCCGGTGCGCAATACGTTGAAGGACGTGGGTCGTAACGATCCTTGCCCGTGCGGCAGCGAGAAGAAATTCAAGAAGTGCCACGGGGCTTGAGTTAAGAAACCCGATTCTCGAAACACTGCACATCCAAATGTGGGAGCGGGCTTGCTCGCGAAAGCGCAGTGTCAGTCAACCTCTCTGTTACTGATACACCGCTTTCGCGAGCAAGCCCGCTCCCACATTTAGTCTGCATTTCAAGGCTGCGATTTGCGTTGAAACAACACCACCACCTCCAACCCCCCACCCTCCCGATTGCTCAAGCCCAACCGCCCGTCATGGGCACTGGCGATCGTATGCGCGATACTCAACCCCAGCCCGTAACCACCGGTTTCCACATTGCGTGAGCCTTCCACCCGGTAAAACGGCTCCATCACCTGTTCCAGTTGCTCCTGGGGAATCCCCGGCCCACGGTCGCTGATGACGATCTTCAAGCTGTCCGCCTTGTCCTCTACCCGCACCACCACCTCGGAGCCATAACGCACCGCGTTCTCCAGCAGGTTCTGCACGCAACGCTTGAGACTGCGGGCATACCCCGGCAATGGCTGTTTGGCCCGCCCTTCTATCGTCACCGTCTCGCCCACGTCCTGCAGGTCCGCCTGCAAGCTTTGCAGCAAGGCGTTGATGTCGATGTTCTGGCGCTTCTCGTTGATTTCGCCGCTGCTGACGAAGTCCAAGGTGCTGGAAACCATGTGCTCCATTTCTTCCAGGTCGCTGCGAAAACGTTCCTTGGTTCGGTTGTCGTCGAGCATTTCCGTACGTAACCGCAGGCGCGTAATGGGCGAGCGCAGGTCGTGGGAAATCGCCGCCAGGAAGCGCGTCCGCTCGGCGATATTGGCGATCAGCCGCTGCTGCATGGCGTTGAACGCCTGGGCGGCGCGGCGCACTTCGGTGGGCCCATCGAGGGCCAGCGGTGGCCGCTGGATGTCCCGGCCCAAGGCTTCGGCAGCCTTGGCCAGGGCGTTGAGCGGGCGAATGGCCAGGCGCACCGCCACCAGGGCAATGATCACCAGCACCAATACCCGCAGCAGATAAATGCGCATCACGTAATCGAACAGCAAGTCCATCGGCGAAGTACTGGTCCAGCCTTGTTCTTCGGTGGCCTGCACCTGCAGCCAGCGCCCGTCCGGCAAACGCAGGTCAATCAGGAATTGCCCCACCACAGGCCTGGAGCTGAGCAGAGTCGACAGCCCGGCATGCTGGCCCTCGGCATCCAGCAGCTTGAGGCTCAACAGATGCAGGTTCTGGGTGTAGCCGGTTTTCTCCGAGAGCACTTTATTCAGCAAGCGCTCGGTGGCCTGGTCGCTGTCGCTGATGCTGCTTGTCACATCACTGGCCTGGTCACTCAGGGTCAGGCGAAAGCGCGGCGTATCGAGCAGCTTGATCAGCACATCCGCCTGCGCCGGATCGCTGTGTACCAGCCGCACCACGTCCGCCAGCCGCGTGGCGATCAGCCGGCTGGGGATTTCCAGCACCTGGCCGTGGCGCATGTCGTACCAGATGCTGCTGGTCAGGGCCTGGGCCGCGAGCATGCCGCTGACCAGGATCAGCACCAGCCGGCCGAACAGCGAACGCGGCAGCAGTTTCACGATTGCAGCGCCACGTCGTCGGCGGTGAGCATGTAACCCTCGTTGCGCACAGTCTTGATCAACCCGGCCGGCAACTGCGAGCGCAGTCGGCTGACGCACACATCAATCGAGCGGTCGAACGGCGTGCTGTCTTTGTCGAACACGTGGTTGAGCAAAAAGTCGCGGCTCAGCGGCCGGTTGGGATGCTGCAACAACAGGCGCAACACCCGGTAATCGGAGTTGCCGAGGCTGACCACCACGCCTTCCGGCGAAAGCAATTGCCGCGCCCGAGTGTCCAGCTGCCAGCCGGCAAAGCTGATGCTCGGTGCTTCATCGAGCCGCGCCCGGTCCGGAAAACTCTGCACCCGGCGCAGCACCACCTTGATCCGCACCAGCAACTCCCGCGGGTCGAACGGCTTGGGCAGGTAATCGTCGGCGCCGATTTCCAGGCCGACGATCCGGTCGATCAGCGTGCCCTTGGCGGTGAGCATGATCACCGGCGTGTTGGAGCTGACGCGCAATTCGCGGCACAAACTCAGGCCGTCTTCGCCGGGCAACATCAGGTCGAGGACGATCAGGTCGATGACATTCAGCGCCAGGCGGCGGCGCATTTCCTTGCCGTCGCCGGCGGTGGACACCTGGAAGCCGGCGTCACTCAGGTAGTCGCACAGCAATTGGCGAATTTGCGGGTCGTCATCAACGATCAGCAGGTGGTCTTGCTTGGCCATGGGGCAATTCGTCCGAAACTCAAAAGGCAGGAGATAGCCGAAACTTCAGCCAGGAGTACGCGCAAATGTAATGGAATGTTGTGGGAAGCGGTAATCACGCATCCACATTACAAAGCCACGGCATGGCGGCCGGTATCGGTCTTTAGACTACCGAATCTAAATGAGATTAATTGTAATTTAGCCTAGGTCACTCCGAATGCCATTGCCTACCCCGCGCGCCCTGTCGCTGCAATCTACCCTTGCGCCGATGTTCGGCCTGCTTGCCGCCGGCAGCGTTTCTCCCACCGCCTGGGCCGATGCGCCGGTGGCGGCGTCGAATGATTCAGTGCTGAGCCTGCCGGAAATCAAGATCGACGGTGAAGCCACTTCCGCCTTTAAAGTCGACCGGGTGACCTCGGCAAAAATCAGCCAGCCGCTGCTTGATGCCCCGCAAAGCGTAACCATCGTCCCGCAGCAAGTGCTCAAGGAGCAAAACGCGCAGACCTTGCAGGAAGTGTTGCGCAACGTGCCGGGCATCACCTTCATGTCCGGCGAAGGCAACCTGGGCTGGGGCGACCTGTTTTCGATTCGCGGGTTTTCCTCGGAGCAGAGCCTGACCGTCGACGGTGTGCGCGATGCCGGCCAATCGACCCGCACCGACACCTTCAACCTGCAACAGGCAGAAGTGTTCAAGGGCACCGGCTCGATCGAATCCGGCGTTTCCGCGGTAGGCGGCAGCGTCAACCTGGTGAGTAAAGAGGCGCATCTGGGGGATGCCAACAAACTCTCGGCCGGCATCGGCACCGACAGCTACCGCCGCCTCACCGGCGATTTCAACCAACAACTGAATGACACCACCGCCCTGCGCATCAACCTGATGAAGCACTACAACCAGGTGGCCGAGCGTGACGACGTGGACTACGACCGCTGGGGCATCGCGACCTCCCTCGGCTTCGGCCTGGGCACCGACACCCGCCTGTTTATCGACACCTTCTACCAGAAGGACGACAACACGCCGGACGGCGGTGTGCCGATCCAGCGCGGCACCGACGGCGACCGCATGCCGGGAGTCAAGCGCTCCAACTGGTATGGCGACTCGCACCTGTACACCCAGCAGACCAAAACCACTTCGCTGACCACCCGCTTCGAGCATGATTTCGACTGGAACGAAGCGACCCTGAAGAACCAGACCAAGTGGGAGCGTACCGACAACTTCGCGGTGCTCTCGCCCGCGCGCTTCTTCGCCGCCAACGGCAATGGCCAAAAAACCTGCACCGGCACGCGCTGTGCGACCTTGGGCTACACCGGCGTAGGACCGATCAGCCAAGTGCCCGGCAGCACGGTAAATGCCTACCCGGGATACGCCAACAGCGGTAACACCGCCTACGGTATTTTGCGAGGGAGCGACTTCGGCCAGTCGACGCGCTATACCATCCTCGACAACCAGACCGACTTCGCCTTCAAGCTCAATACCGGCGGGCTGGAACACGCGGTGGTCAGCGGGCTCGAGTTCTATCACGAGACCTACGGCGGCCTGAAACGCAACGCCGAAGTGCCAGCCGGCGACCTGTTCTTCGACATGAACGACCCGAACCACAGCTTCGCCAGCAGCGAAGTGACCAAGGGTGAAGGCCAGCCACGCTCAGTGATCGACAACGCCGGCATCTACCTGGGTGACACCATCACCCTGAATGAACAGTGGCAAGTGCTCGGCTCCCTGCGCTACGACAACTGGCAGGCCAAAACCACCCAGCGTGGCCAAGCGTCCATCGACAGCACCGACGGTGCCGTGAGCGGCCGGGTCGGCGCGGTGTACAAGCCGTTGCCTAACGGCAGCATCTACGTGTCCTACAGCGAAGCGGCACAACCGTCAGCCCTGGGCGCGTCGACCAACAACCAGATCTACGGCGCCGCGAGCACCAGCAACTACACCCCGGCCAAGTCGAAGACCTACGAGATCGGCACCAAGTGGGACATTGCCCACGACCTGCTGAACGTCACCGCCGCGATCTTCCGCACAGAACTGGACAACTCCTGGGAATACCAGGACGGCGAAAGCGCTCCGGTACGCGCCCTCCCCGCCAAGCGCGTAGACGGTGTGGAACTGGGCCTGCAAGGCAATATCAGCCCGCGCTGGACGGTGTACAGCGGGTTCTCCGCGCTGAAAAGCACCCAGACCAAAGGGGCCAACAAAGGCGAGGAAGCCAAGAACGTTCCCGACCTGACCGCCAACCTGTGGACCACCTACGCCGTCACCGACGACCTGAGCCTGAGTTACGGCGCGCAATACGTAGGACGCCGCCGCTACAGCGACAACAAATACGTCGGCGGCCTGAACAACAACAGCAGCTACGCCACCGGCCCGTCCGGCGTGTACGCGATCTACACCCGTGACCACGAAAAGGCCCCCGGCTACTGGCTCAACAACGTGGCTGCGCAATACAAAGTGACCAGGCAAACCACGGTCAACCTCAACCTGAACAACGTGTTTAACAAGTTCTACTACAGCCAGATCGGCGCGTCCCTGGACGGCTTCCAGCTCTACGGCATTCCGGGCGCCGGGCGCACGCTCACCGCCAGTGTCGACTATGAGTTTTAAGCCGTGCTGATCGAAATCCCCGGCCTGTTGAGTGCCGAAGAAGTCGCGGTGGCCGTCGCCACCCTGCTCGATCAACCGTGGGTCGACGGCAAGGTCACTGCCGGGCAACGCTCGGCCATGGCGAAAAACAACCGGCAGCTGTCGGAAGACGCGCCGGTAGCGATTCGCCTGGGTGAGCAGATTCTGTCGCGGCTGTCGGACAACGCGCTGTTCATGTCCGCCGCCCTGCCGAAGAAAATCTACCCGCCGCTGTTCAACCGCTACAGCGGCGGCGAAGCCTTCGACTGGCATATCGACAATGCGATTCGCGGCCTCAAGGGTGTGCGCGAACGGGTGCGCACCGACATCTCCGCCACCTTGTTCCTGGCTGATCCGGCCAGCTACGACGGCGGCGAACTGGTGATCCGCGACACCTTCGGCGAGCACGCGGTGAAGCTGCCCGCAGGGCACCTGCTGATTTATCCCGGCAGCAGTTTGCACAAGATCAACCCGGTCACTCGCGGCGAGCGCATCGCCAGTTTCTTCTGGGTCGAAAGCCTGGTGCGCGAAGACAGCCAGCGCCAACTGCTGCTGGACATGGACGTGGCGATTCAACGCCTCACCGCGCAACACGCCGACGACCACGCGCTGCTGCAACTGAGCGGCGCCTATCACAACCTTTTGCGGCGCTGGAGCGATGTCTGATGCGCCGCCTTCACCTGGAGTTCTCGCCATGCTGAAACCCCGCAACTTCCTCAAGCTGGGCGCGCTGTTTGCCGTGCTGATCCTCGGCCACGCCGAAACCGCCGCCGCCCATGAAGTCACCGACGTGCTGGGCCGCAAGGTCGAGGTGCCAGACCACGTGCAGCGCGTGGTGCTCGGCGAAGGCCGGCTGATTTCGGCCTTTGCCTTGCTGGACAAGGACGCGCCATTCCAACGGATTGTCGGCTGGCAGAATGACTTGAAACTGTTGGACGCCCACACCTATAACGCCTACGTGGCGAAATTTCCGACGGTAAAAGACATTCCGCTGATTGGCCAGGCGTCGGAGCAAAGCGTCAGCGCCGAGGAAATTCTTTCGCTGAAACCGGACCTGGCGGTGTTCAGCATTTCCGGCCATGGCCCGACTGAACACAGCCCGGTGGCGGACGTGTTGGCCAAGGCGGGCATTGCAGTGTTGTTCGTCGACTTCCGCATCAACCCGGTGCAAGGCACCCACGCCAGCATGACCGCCCTGGGCCAGGCCCTGGGCCGGGAAACCCAGGCCAAGGCGTTCCTCGACTTTTATGACCAGCACATCAAGGTGATCACCGACGCCGTCGCCACCTTGCCGGCCGGGCCGCGCCCGAGCGTGTTCCTGGAATTGCTGGCCGGCGCCTGGCAGGCACCGGGGCACACCACTGGCAAGAGCGGCATGGGTGAAGTGATCAAGCTGGTGGGCGGGCGCAACATCGCCGCCGACGTGGTGCCGGGGGCGCTGGGAGATATCAGTGTCGAGTACGCGCTGAAAGCTGACCCGGATGTGTATGTGGCCACCGGCAATCACAAGCCCGGGTTGATTCTGGGTGCTGGCGTGAGCAACGAAGACGCGCGTGCCGCGTTTGATACCGTGCTGGCCCGCCCTGAGTTTGTGAACCTTCGGGCGATTCGTGAGGGCAATTCCCACGGTCTGTGGCATGACTTCTACAACTCGCCGTACAACCTGCTGGCGATTGAAGCGCTGGCCAAGTGGGTGCATCCGGAATTGTTCGCCAAGCTGGATCCCAAGGCGACCATGGAAGCGATGAACCAACAGTTCCTCGGCATGCCGCTGCAGGGTGCTTACTGGATTGATGGCAAGGCCAAGTAACTAAGGCTCACAACCCATTCCCTGCCTGTACACGGTTCCTGTGGGAGCTGGCTTGCCTGCGATAGCGGTGTTGGATTCACCATCGCCATCGCAGGCAAGCCAGCTCCCACACTGACCGTGTACCGGCAGGGATTTTCGTCGTTTTCAAGGCTGCGAATCCAATGACCACTCAAACCCTCGACCTCGCCACCGCCAGCCAAGGCTATCGCCGCCTGCTCGCGCGTCGTTGCTGGCTGCTGGCCCTGCTGGGTGGCGCGCTGATGTGCGCGATCCTCGTGGACCTGGCCAGCGGCCCGTCGGGCATGGGCCTTGGCGCCCTGCTCGATGGCTTGCTGCACCCGGCCCACCTGAGCGCCACCGACCAGGTGATCATCTGGAACGTGCGCCTGCCCTACGCCTTGATGGCGGTGTTGGTCGGTTGCGCGCTGTCGCTGGCGGGCGCCGAGATGCAGGCGATCCTTAACAACCCGCTCGCCAGTCCATTCACCCTGGGGGTTTCCTCGGCGGCGGCGTTGGGCGCGTCCCTGGTGATTGTGTTTCCGGTGACGACGCTGTGGGTGTCGGCCAATACGGCGATTTCCATTTCAGCCTTTGTGTTTGCCGCCGCCTCGGTCTTTTTGCTGCAAGCCATGTCGCGGCTGCGCGGTGCCGGGGTGGAAAGCCTGGTGCTGTTCGGGATTGCCCTGGTGTTCAGTTGCAACGCGGTGGTCGCCCTGTTGCAACTGGTCGCCACCGAAGATGTGCTGCAACAACTGGTGTTCTGGACCCTGGGCAGCGTGACCCGGGCCAACTGGGACAAGCTCGGCATCCTCGCGTTGGTGGTCGCCGTGGTCATGCCCTTTTCCTTCGCGGCCGCGCCACGCCTGACCCTGTTGCGCATGGGCGAAGACCGCGCGCAAAGCTTCGGTGTCGATGTGAAGCGCCTGCGGTTTTTCTCGTTGTTGCGTATCAGCCTGCTGTCGGCCACCGCCGTGGCGTTTGTGGGAACCATCGGATTTATCGGCCTGGTGGGTCCGCACATCGCGCGGATTCTGGTGGGTGAAGACCAGCGCTTCCTGCTGCCGGCCAGCGCGCTTGTCGGCGCGTTACTGTTGTCGCTGTCATCCATCGCCAGCAAGCTGATCATGCCCGGGGTGATCGTACCCGTGGGTATCGTCACCGCGCTGGTGGGCGTGCCGATTTTCGTGTTGCTGGTGTTCAAGCGCGGGAGGCAGTTATGAGCAGCGGGCTGTCGATTCAGAACGCCCAGGTCAGCTATGGCCGGCGCCAGATTGTGCATGACCTGAGTTTGCCAACCCTGGCCCACGGCAGCCTGACCGCGTTGATCGGGCCGAACGGTGCGGGCAAGTCGACGTTGCTGCGGGCGGTGGCGGGGCTGGAAAAGATGCAGGGCGTTGTCAGATTGGGTGACCTGGACCTGACGAAAATGTCCGTCGGTGACCGCGCCCGGCGTGTGACCTATATGCCGCAAAACCTTCCGCCGGGCTTGAGCCTGAGTGTGATGGAAAGCGTGATCGCGGCGCTGCGGGTGGCGAACGTCGAGGGCATTGCGCTTTCAAGCGACGCGTGCATGCGCGAGGCCTTTGATGCGTTGCAAAGGATTGGCATCGCTCATCTGGCGGATCAGCTATTGAGCACGTTATCCGGCGGCCAGCGGCAACTGGTCAGCCTGGCGCAACTGATTGCGCGCCGGCCACAGGTGATGCTGCTGGATGAACCCACCAGTGCGCTGGACTTGAACTACCAGTTGAAGGTCATGGATTGCGTGCGCGACCTGGTGCGGGAACACAACCTGATCGCCGTGGTGGTGCTGCACGACATCAACCTCGCGGCGCGCTATGCCGACCATATCGCGGTGCTGCGCCAGGGCAGGCTGTACGCCAGTGGCGCGGCGTATGACGTGCTGGATACGGCGCTGTTTGCCGAAGTCTATGGTGTGCGGGTACGCATCGAGCGATGCTCACAACAAACGTTGCAGGTGTTGGTGGACGGCGCGGTGGCTTAGATCCTCTGTGGCGAGGGAGCTTGCTCCCGTTGGGCTGCGTAGCAGCCCCAAAATCTGTGCACGCGCGTCTTCAGGCGGACTGAGGTGAGGCACTCGGGAGCGCTTCGCACTGGAGCTCCAGCCTGGTCCAGCGGGAGCAAGCTCCCTCGCCACAACGGTCACTCCAGCAACTGTTTGGAGGAAATCACTGTGGCGTACTCGCCGTGCAGGTTACCCAACGACATGGCATGTACCGCCTGCGCCGAATGCATCTGCCCGAAAAAGTCCGCCTTGTCGAAGGTGTAGCAGGCATCTTCGATAACCCACGTCTCAAACCCCAGGTTGCCGGCACTGCGGGCCGTGGCCTCCACCGAGTTATGGGTGGCCACGCCCACCAGCACCACTTGCCGAAGCCCGGCCTCATGCAACCTCGCTTCCAGCCCCGTCCCACAAAATGCGTCCGGCACCCGTTTCTGGATCAACTGCTCACCCGCCTGCGGAATAAATGCATCCTGAAACTCCACCCCCGACTGCTGCGGCCAGAACACCGATTCCGGCGAATGGGAAAGATGCTGCACATGAATCACCGGCCAGCCTTCGCGCCGCCAATGCGCCAGCAACGCCAGCATGCGCGCCTCGGCGTGCGGATTATTGCGCCGTCCCAGCCTGGGATGATGAATGCCTTTTTGCTGGTCAATCAGAATCAACGCTGCGCCCGCACGAATTTCCATATCGATAGACCCAAATGTTTCATTGAATTTTCGTCACCCTAACATCACCTATACCTACAGGCATTCGCTCAAGCATCACCACCCTTGGAGAGCTTCATGATCGACCTGTATTACTGGACCACCCCCAACGGTCACAAAGTGTCGTTGTTCCTGGAAGAAGCCGGCCTGCCTTACGAGGTACACCCGATCAACATCGGCCAGGGCGATCAGTTCAAGCCCGACTTCCTGAAGATCGCACCCAATAACCGCATCCCGGCCATCGTCGATCAGAACCCGACCGACGGCGGCGCGCCGATTTCCCTGTTCGAATCCGGTGCGATCCTGCTGTACCTCGCGGAAAAAACCGGCAAGTTCATTCCCCAGGACCTGCGTGGTCGTCAGGAAGCGCTGCAATGGCTGTTCTGGCAAATGGGTGGCCTGGGGCCGATGGCCGGCCAGAATCACCACTTCAGCCAGTTCGCCCCGGAAAAGATTCCCTACGCGATCAAACGCTATGTGGATGAGACCGCCCGCCTGTATGGCGTGCTGGACCGGCGCCTGGCCGACCGCACGTTCGTGGCCGGCGAGGAATACAGCATTGCCGACATGGCGATCTACCCGTGGATCGTTTCCCACAAGTGGCAGAGCCAGAAGCTGGAAGACTTCCCACATGTAGAACGCTGGTTCAACCACATCAAGCAACGCCCGGCGACGGTGCGTGCCTATGAGCTGGTGCAGAAGGTCAATCCGCCAAAATCCTGAAGGTCAACGGGATCAAAATGTGGGAGCGGGCTTGCTCGCGAATGCGGTGGATCAGCCACAACGCTTTTAGCTGATACACCGCATTCGCGAGCAAGCCCGCTCCCACACTGATTTGTGCCCGACTGGAAACCTTACGCAAATCCTGAAATAAGCATCGCCTCCCGCTTGCGTCGTTTCGCCGCGCTCACTAACGTAGCGCCTTTACTGACGCTACCCCCCGCAGGAGCTTTGCCATGGCCTCGCCAGCCCTCTCACACTTTCTTCCCCGGTTCGGCGTTGCCGCGGCAATTGCCAGTGCCTTGGGCCTGGCCGGTTGCCAGTTACAGAGCACCCAAGACACCCTGCCTCCGGTTTCCGGCGTACAGCCGATCAAGGGCCTGGCGCAGAACGTTTCGGTGCGCCGCAACAGCCAGGGCATCCCGCTGATTGAAAGCAGCACCTTCCACGATGCGCTGTTCACCCTGGGCTACGTGCACGCCAGCGACCGCATCACCCAGATGGTCACCCTGCGCCTGCTGGCCCAGGGCCGCCTGGCGGAAATGTCCGGGCCGGATGTGCTGGATGTCGACCGTTTCATGCGGGCGGTCAACCTGCGCAAAAGCGCCGGCGAGCTGTATAACGCCTCGTCGCCGCGCCTCAAGCGCTTCTTTGAGGTGTATGCGCGCGGGGTCAACGCCTACCTGTTCCGCTACCGCGACAAGCTGCCGCCAGACCTGGCCCAGACTGGCTACAAGCCTGAATACTGGAAGCCGGAAGATTCGGCGCTGCTGTTCTGCCTGCTGAATTTCAGCGAGTCGACCAACTTGCAGGAAGAGCTGTCGTCATTGGTGCTCGCGCAAAAAGTCGGTGCCGACAAACTCGCCTGGCTGACCCCGAGCTACCCGGATGAACCGCTGCCAGTGGCCGAGTCCGACAAGCTCAAGGGCATCAACCTGGGCCAGATCCCGGGCCTCGCTGCGCTGACCAGCCTCAGCGAGCACCTCGACACCCTCAACACCCTGGGCACGTCCAGCTCCAGCAACTGGGCGATCGGCCCGCAGCGCAGCCGCAGTAACAAGAGCCTGCTGGCCAATGACCTGTCGACCTCGATGCAGGCCCCGTCGCTGTGGAACTACGTGCAGATCCGCTCGCCGAAATACCAGGCCGCCGGTGTGTCCATCGCCGGTTTGCCAACCCTGCTTTCCGGCTTCAACGGCAAGGTGGCCTGGAGCATGAGCCAGGTCTCGGGTGACACCCAGGACGTATTCCTGGAGAAGGTCAAGCGCCAGGGCAACGCGCTGTACTACGAGAACAACGGCAAATGGCTGCCCGCCATCGTGCGCAACGAAACCTACTTCGCCAAGGGCCAGCGGCCGATTCGCGAAGCGGTGTACGAAACCCGCCACGGGCCGCTGCTCAACAGTGCCCAGTCGCTGACCAGCGGCTACGGCCTGGCGTTGCAAACCGCCGATTTCAAGGACGACAAGAGCCTGGACGCGTTCTTCGACCTGTCCCGTGCGCAAACCGCCGGTAAAGCGTCTGACGCCACCCGGGAAATTCGCGCAATTGCCTTGAACATGGTCTTCGCCGACGCCAGCAGCATTGGCTGGCAAGTGACCGGGCGGTTCCCCAACCGCCGTGAAGGCGAAGGCCTGGTGCCATCGCCGGGCTGGGACGGGCGTTTCGACTGGGATGGCTACGCCGACGCGATGCTGCACCCCTACGATCAGGACCCGGCCCAGGGTTGGATCGGCACGGCCAACCAGCGCACCATTCCCCGTGGCTACGGCATGCAACTGTCCAACTCGTGGGCCGCGCCGGAACGCGCCGAACGTATCGCGCAACTGGCCGGCAGCGGCAAGCATGACAGCCGCAGCATGATTGCCATGCAGTACGACCAGACCACCACGTTTGCCGCCAAGCTCAAGAGCATGTTCCAGGCGCCGGGCATGGCCCAGCCGCTGAAACAGGCGATCGATGGATTGCCGGTGGCAGACCAGGCCAAGGCGCGGGAAGCACTGGGCCGCCTGATGGCCTTCGACGGTCGGCTGGCATCCACCTCCGCCGACGCGGCGATTTATGAGTTGTTCCTGCAGGAAAGCGCCAAGCAGATTTTCCTCGACGAACTCGGTCCGGAAAACAGCGCCACCTGGAAAGCCTTTATCGGTAACGCCAACCTGTCGTACTCGGCGGTGGCCGACCACCTGCTGGGGCGCGAAGACAGCCCGTTCTGGAATGACGCCCGCACCGGGCAGAAAACCGACAAGCCGGCGATCCTCGCCCGCAGCCTGGCCGCCGCGATCACCGCAGGCGACAGCGCGCTGGGCGCCGATCACAAGGCCTGGCAGTGGGGCAAACTGCACAGCTACACCTGGAAGAACACCAGCGGCCAGGCCATTCGCGGCCCACTGGCCGCGGGCGGCGATCACAACACCCTGAACAGTGCACCGTATAGCTGGGGCCAGAGTTTCGACACGACCCAGGTGCCGGCGCTGCGGATGATTGTCGACTTCGGCCTGGCGGAACCGATGATGGGCCAAAGCGGCATCGGCCAATCCGGCAACCCGGCCAGCCCGAACTATGCCAATGGCATCGACCCGTGGCTGAAGGCGCAATACCTGAGCTTCCCGATGCAGCCACAGAACTTTGACGGGGTGTACGGGAAGACGCGGTTGACGCTGGTGCCGGGCAAGTAACCCGGTTTCCCAGCCTCAACCAAATCAATGTGGGAGCTGGCTTGCCTGCGATGGCATCAACCCGGTCTGACTGTCAGACCGAGTCGCCAGCATCGCCGGCAAGCCAGCTCCCCCAGTTGATCGCATGCATTCCGATAGAACTTCTCCACCCGCCCTCGCCTCCTAATTAACAAGCCCACCTCCACGGCACGCCCATGGACCTTGTTATCGCCCGGCCCGAAGGCCTCTACTGCCCCGCCGGGGATTTCTACATCGACCCCTGGCGTCCGGTGGAACGTTCGGTCATCACCCACGCCCACGGCGACCACGCCCGCACCGGCAACCAACACTACCTGGCCGCCGCCCCCGGCGAAGGCATCCTGCGCTCGCGCCTCGGCCAGGACATCAACCTGCAAACCCTGGCCTACGGCGAAAGCCTGCGCCACCACGGCGTCACCTTGAGTTTCCACCCCGCCGGCCATGTCCTCGGCTCCGCCCAGGTGCGCCTGGAATACCAGGGTGAAGTCTGGGTCGCCTCCGGCGACTATAAAGTCGAGCCCGACGGCACCTGCGCGCCGTTCGAACCGGTGCGCTGCCATACGTTTATCACCGAATCGACCTTCGGCCTGCCGATCTACCGCTGGCAGCCCCAGGCGCAGATTTTTGCCGGGATCAACGACTGGTGGCAGGCCAATATCGCCGCCGGCAAGGCCAGCGTGTTGTTTTGTTATTCCTTCGGCAAAGCCCAGCGGATTCTCCACGGCATCGACGCCAGCATCGGCCCGATCCTCAGCCATGGCGCGGTCGAACCCTTGAACCGGGTGTACCGCGAAGCTGGCATCTATATCCCTGAAACCCTCTACGCCGGCGACTTCAAAAAGACCGACCCTTTGTTGCGCCAGGCCCTGATCATCGCCCCGCCCTCCGCCGGTGGCAGCACCTGGATGCGCCGCTTCGGCGACTACAGTGACGCCTTCGCCAGCGGCTGGATGCGCCTGCGCGGCACCCGGCGGCGGCGCGGCGTGGATCGCGGCTTTGTGCTCTCGGACCACGCCGATTGGCCCGGACTGTTATGGGCCATCGAGCAAACCGGTGCCGAGCGGGTAATGGTCACCCACGGTTCTGTGGGCGTATTGGTCAGGCACCTGCGGGAAAAGGGCCTGGATGCCCAGGGATTCACCACCGAATACGGCGATGACGAAGAGGAGGCCACGTCATGAAAGCCTTCGCCGAGCTGTACGCCAACCTCGACGCCACCACCTCCAGCAACGCCAAGCTCGCCGCCTTGCAGGCTTATTTCCTACAGGCGCCCGCGGAAGATGCTGCGTGGGCGGTGTACTTTTTATCCGGCGGCCGGCCCCGACAACTGGTGCCCACCCGGTTGCTGCGGGACATGGCCACCGAAGCCGCGAGCATTGAGCCGTGGCTGTTCGAAGAAAGTTATCAATCGGTAGGCGACCTGGCGGAAACCATTTCCCTGCTGTTACCGGAATCGCCCCACACCTCGGACGATGGTCTGGCCGTGTGGCTGGAAGAAAAACTCCTGCCCTTGCGTGGCCTGCCGCCAGAAGAACTGGCAGAACGCCTGCCCGCGTTGTGGGCCCAGCTGGATCAGCCGAGCCTGATGCTCTGCATCAAGCTGATCACCGGCAGCTTCCGGGTCGGTGTGTCGAAGTTGCTGGTCACCCGCGCCCTGGCCGCCATGGCCGGGCTGGACAGCAAACGCGTGGCCCAGCGGCTGGTGGGCTACACCGACCTGTCGAACCGTCCGACGGCCGAAGGCTACTTGAAGCTGATTGCCGCCGAATCGTCCGACGAACACGCCCAGCGTGGCGGGCAGCCTTATCCGTTTTTCCTCGCCCATGGCCTGGCCCAGCCGGTGGAACAGTTCGATGCCTTGCTCGGCTCCCCTGCTGACTGGCAAGTGGAATGGAAGTGGGACGGTATCCGCGCACAACTGGTCAAGCGCGAAGGCCGCTTGTGGGTCTGGTCTCGGGGCGAAGAACTGGTCACCGAGCGCTTTCCGGAGCTTCATGACCTGGAAAACAGCCTGCCCGATGGCACGGTGATCGACGGCGAAATCGTGGTGTGGAAGGACTCGGTGCAACCCTTCGCCCTGCTGCAACAGCGTATCGGCCGCAAGACCCTGGGCAAGAAAATCCTCGAAGACGCGCCGGTCGCCGTGCTGGCTTATGACCTGCTGGAACACCACGGCGAAGACTGGCGCAACCACACCCAGGCCGAACGCCGGGCGCAACTGGAGCTGGTAGTCAGCGACTGCGACCAGCCAACGTTGCGCACGTCGCCAGTGCTGATCGGCGATAGCTGGCAAGACTTGGCAGAGCAGCGTGAGGCGTCTCGCAGCCTGGGCGTGGAAGGCATGATGCTCAAGGCCCGGGACGGGCTCTACGGCGTGGGCCGGACCAAGGACATGGGCGTGTGGTGGAAGTGGAAAGTCGACCCGTTCAGTGTCGATGCCGTGCTGATCTATGCCCAGCGCGGCCATGGCCGGCGCGCCAGCCTGTACAGCGACTACACCTTTGCGGTGTGGGACGGCCCGCCCGGTACTGAGCGTACGTTGGTGCCGTTCGCCAAGGCGTATTCGGGGCTGACCGATGAAGAAATGCGCAAGGTCGACGCCATCGTACGCAAGACCACCGTGGAGAAATTCGGCCCGGTGAGCAGCGTCACGCCGAGCATGGTGTTTGAACTGGGTTTTGAAGGGATTGCCCTGTCCAAGCGGCACAAGAGCGGAATTGCGGTGCGTTTCCCGAGGATGTTGCGCTGGCGCCAGGACAAGGCCGTCGAGGAAGCCGACAACCTGGCGACCCTGCAGGATTTACTGGCCTGACACGCCTCTCACGAACGCCACCGATCAATGTGGGAGCGGGCTTGCTCGCGAATGCGGTGTGTCAGTCAATACATGTACCGACTGATCCACCGCATTCGCGAGCAAGCCCGCTCCCACGTTTGAAAACCTCACACGCCCCAAAATAATGCATAGATTGATCAATGCCCATTTTCGGGCATTTCCTACTGGCACAACTCCTTAATCTCACCTTTTAAAACGACCATTCGGAACTATGGTGCAGAAATTGCTACTTGAGTCCGGTCTGACACCGTTCAGTAACAGTCCTAACCGCGCCACAAGCGCTTATCTTGGTTTCCAGGGATTACATAATGAAAAAAGCATTGCTGACCCTTTCTGCACTGGCTCTGTGCATGGCCGCCGGTTCCGCGCTGGCCAAGGAATACAAGGAATTGCGTTTTGGTGTCGATCCGTCCTACGCGCCGTTTGAGTCTAAAGCCGCTGACGGCAGCCTGGTGGGCTTCGATATCGACCTGGGCAATGCCATCTGTGCCGAGCTGAAGGTCAAGTGCAAGTGGGTCGAAAGTGATTTCGACGGCATGATCCCAGGCCTCAACGCCAACAAGTTTGACGGCGTGATTTCCTCGATGACCGTGACCGAAGCCCGTGAAAAGGCGATCGACTTCTCCAACGAGCTGTTCTCCGGCCCAACTTCCCTGGTGTTCAAAAAGGGCGCGAACTACTCCACGCCTGAGTCCCTCAAGGGTAAAAGCGTTGGCTACGAGCAAGGCACCATCCAGGAAGCCTACGCCAAGGCCGTACTGGACAAGGCCGGTGTCACCACCAAGGCCTACGCCAACCAGGACCAGGTGTACGCCGACCTGACTTCCGGCCGCCTGGACGCTTCCGTGCAGGACATGCTGCAAGCCGAACTGGGCTTTTTGAAGTCGCCAGCCGGTGCTGACTACGAAGTCAGCAAGGCCATCGACGATCCACTGCTGCCGTCCAAAACTGCGGTCGGTATCAAAAAAGGTAACAAAGACCTCAAGGCCTTGTTGGATAAAGGTATCAAAGCGTTACACGATGATGGCACCTACGCCACCATCCAGAAGAAACACTTTGGCGATCTGAACCTGTACAGCGGCAAATAATGCCTGGGGCGCCCTTCCTCTGGAGGGGCGCTTTTTTATCGCCATAGGTCCTGATTTATGTTCGAAGATCTTTTGCAAACCCTGGGGCTCAGTGCCTTCAGCTTGAAGGGTTTCGGCCCGCTGTTGCTGCAAGGCACCTGGATGACTGTCAAGTTGTCGGTGTTCTCCCTGGCCGTCAGCGTGTTGCTGGGCCTGCTCGGGGCTACTGCCAAACTGTCCAGCCTGCCGTTCCTGCGGATTCCCGCGCAGATCTACACCACCCTGATTCGCGGCGTGCCCGACCTGGTGCTGATGCTGCTGATTTTCTACAGCCTGCAAATCTGGCTGACCAGCTTTACCGACTTTATGGAATGGGACTACATCGAGATCGACCCATTCAGCGCCGGGGTGATCACCCTGGGCTTTATCTACGGTGCGTATTTCACCGAGACCTTTCGCGGCGCGATCCTCGCCGTGCCCCGTGGCCAGTTGGAGGCCGCCACGGCCTACGGGCTCACGCGTGGCCAGCGGTTTCGCTTCGTGACCTTCCCGCAGATGATGCGCTTCGCCCTGCCGGGCATCGGCAATAACTGGATGGTGATGCTCAAGGCCACGGCACTGGTGTCGATCATCGGCCTGGCCGACCTGGTCAAGGCCGCGCAGGATGCCGGCAAGAGTACTTATCAGCTGTTCTATTTCCTGGTGATCGCCGCGTTTATCTACCTGTTGATCACCAGCGCGTCCAACTTCGTCCTGCGCCGCCTCGAACGGCGCTACTCCGCAGGCTCCCGGGAGGCAGTGCGATGATCGAACTTATCCAGCAATACTGGCGCCCCTTCCTTTATAGCGACGGCCAGCACATCACCGGGCTGGCCATGACGATGTGGCTGCTCAGCGCGTCGATCTTCATCGGCTTCCTGGTATCGATCCCGCTGTCCATTGCGCGGGTGTCGCGCAATCGCTGGGTGCGCTGGCCGGTGCAGTTCTACACCTACCTGTTTCGCGGCACGCCGCTGTATATCCAGCTGCTGATTTGCTACACCGGGATCTACAGCATCGCGGCGGTTCGCGCGCAGCCGGTGCTGGATGCGTTCTTTCGCGATGCGATGAACTGCACCATCCTCGCCTTCGCCCTCAACACCTGCGCCTACACCACGGAGATTTTTGCCGGGGCGATCCGCAGCATGGCCCACGGCGAAGTCGAAGCGGCGAAAGCCTACGGCCTCAGCGGCTGGAAGCTGTATGCCTACGTGATCATGCCGTCGGCCCTGCGCCGCTCGCTGCCGTACTACAGTAATGAAGTGATCCTGATGCTGCATTCGACGACGGTGGCCTTCACCGCGACCATCCCGGATATCCTGAAAGTCGCCCGGGACGCCAACTCGGCCACCTACATGACCTTTCAATCATTCGGTATCGCTGCGCTGATCTACCTGACCGTGACCTTTGCCCTGGTCGGTCTGTTTCGTCTGGCGGAGCGTCGCTGGCTGGCCTTTCTCGGCCCCAGCCACTAAGGAGCCTTCATGCGTCATCAGATTCATCCACTTGTGGCGCCGGTGCCGGGCACGGAGCGACAAATTCACAGTTTCCACTTCCGGCCGGAGCAGGCCGAAGGCAAGGTCTACATCCAGTCGTCGCTGCACGCCGACGAATTGCCGGGCATGCTGGTGGCCTGGCACTTGAAGGCGCGCCTGGCGGAGCTGGCTGCGGCCGGCCGCCTGCGCAGCGAGATCGTGCTGGTGCCGATCGCCAACCCGACCGGCCTGGAACAGGTGTTGATGGACATCCCCCTGGGCCGCTACGAGCTGGAAAGCGGGCAGAACTTCAACCGCCTGTTTGTCGACCTGTCCGACGAGGTTGGCAATCAAGTCGAAGGCCTGCTGGGAGATGATCCTGCGCACAACGTCGAACTGATCCGTGATGCGCTGACCATGGCCCTGGCGGCGCAAACGCCCGTCACAC
The DNA here is from genome assembly GCF_013385345.1 of Pseudomonas sp. I8001. Taxonomy (NCBI): domain Bacteria; kingdom Pseudomonadati; phylum Pseudomonadota; class Gammaproteobacteria; order Pseudomonadales; family Pseudomonadaceae; genus Pseudomonas; species Pseudomonas sp. I8001. Next base: position 1,573 of record NZ_JACAQC010000026.1, on the reverse strand, counting down.
AACTGGAATCCCAACGCCTGGTGCTGCAACGCCTGGCGTGTGATGCCGACATGGTGCTGGACCTGCACTGCGACTTCGAAGCCGTTGCACACCTGTACACCACCCCCGAGGCGTGGCCGCAGGTGGAGCCGCTGGCGCGCTATATCGGTTCGGAGGCCAGCCTGTTGGCCACCGATTCCGGTGGGCAGTCGTTCGATGAGTGTTTCACGCTGGTGTGGTGGCAATTGCAACAACGGTTTGGCGAGCGCTTCCCGATTCCGATGGGCAGCTTTTCCGTCACCGTCGAATTGCGCGGCCAGGGCGACGTCAACCACGGCCTGGCCAGCCTCGACTGCCAGGCGATCATCGATTACCTGATTCACTTCGGCGCAATCAGCGGCGAGCCGGCACCGCTGCCGGAATTGCCCTACCCCGCCACACCGCTGGCGGGCGTCGAGCCGGTGGCCACAGCCGTGGGCGGTTTGCTGGTATTCAGCGCGCTGCCTGGGGAATACGTGGACGCCGGGCAACTGATCGCCGAAATCATCGACCCCATTTCCGACCGCGTAACGCCAGTGCATTGCCGCAATGCCGGGCTGCTTTACGCTCGTTCGCTGCGGCGCATGGCCACTGCCGGGATGGTCATTGCCCATGTCGCCGGCACTGAAGCCTATCGCAGCGGCTACCTACTTTCGCCTTGAGGATGCACGCCCCATGTACAAATTGACCGTTGAAGGCCTGCATAAAAGCTATGGCGACAATGAGGTGCTCAAAGGTGTCTCGCTCAAGGCCAGGACCGGTGATGTGATCAGCTTGATCGGCGCCAGTGGCTCGGGCAAGAGTACCTTTTTGCGGTGTATCAATTTTCTTGAACAGCCGAATGACGGCGCCATGACGCTGGATGGGCAGCAGATTCGCATGGTCAGTGACCGCCATGGGATGCGCGTGGCGGATGATGCTGAGTTGCAGCGCCTGCGTACGCGGTTGGCGATGGTGTTTCAGCATTTCAATCTGTGGAGCCACATGAGTGTGCTGGAGAACATCACCATGGCGCCGCGCCGGGTGCTGGGTTGCAGCAAGAAGGACGCCGAGGATCGCGCTCGCCGGTATCTGGACAAGGTTGGGTTGCCGGCGCGGGTGGCCGGTCAATATCCGGCGTTTTTGTCGGGTGGCCAGCAACAGCGGGTGGCGATTGCCCGGGCGCTGGCGATGGAGCCGGAGGTGATGCTGTTTGACGAGCCGACTTCGGCGCTGGACCCGGAGTTGGTGGGTGAGGTGTTGAAGGTGATCCAGGGTTTGGCTGAGGAAGGCCGGACGATGATCATGGTGACCCATGAGATGAGCTTTGCGCGCAAGGTGTCGAGCCAGGTGCTGTTTTTGCACAAGGGGTTGGTGGAGGAACAGGGTGCGCCGGAGGATGTGCTGGGTAATCCGAAGAGCGAGCGGTTGCAGCAGTTTTTGAGTGGGAATTTGAAGTAGCCCGCAGGGGTTGGGTGTATATCCGTTATTTAGGTAACGGCCACTTATGGTTCCGCTCTTACAGCGGCTCACTTTTGAACAGCGCAAAAGTAAGCAAAACGCTCTTGCCCCACCA
>NZ_JACAQC010000025.1:0-15479 GCF_013385345.1 Pseudomonas sp. I8001 | reverse complement strand
GTAGGCCGCTGTGCTCTTGATCCGCTTTTGATCTTGATCTTGGGCGCCCCGTTAAACCACGCTGGCCGAACTGGACTTTTGCGCTTTTCAAAAGTGAGCCGCTGTAAGAGCGGAACCAATAGCGGCCATAACCGCAGAAACGGATATGTACCCAGGCAGATCAGAAATTCTGCCCCATGGAGAACTGGAACACCTGCTTGGTCGCATTCTCCGGCGTACGAACCGGCAACGCCAGGTTGATACTCAACGGCCCCAACGGGCTGTACCACGTAGCCCCAACCCCCACAGATGCACCCAGCTGACTCAGGTCAACCCCATTACAACCCTGGGTAGTACTGAGGGCACACTTGTCCGAATAAACGTTACCCACATCCCAGAACACAGACGTACGCACCGATTTATTATCTTTAAGGAACGGCATCGGAAACAGATATTCCGCCCCCCCGGTAATCAGGATGTTGCCCCCCAACGCCTCGGGACTGCGGTCGCTGTAGTACTGCTGGCCCGCACTGGCATACGCCCCGGTCGCCGGCGTACTGCGCGGCCCAAGCGTGCCGCTTTCAAACCCGCGCACCGAACCTTCACCCCCGGCCGTGTAGTTTTCATAAAACGGCAGGCCGTCCGTCGAGCCGTACCCGTTGGCGTAACCGAGCTTGGTATGCAAACGCAGCGTCGTCGAATTGGTGATCGGCACAAATGTCTGCCCGGAATAATCGAGTTTGTAGAAACTCAAGTCACTGCCCGGAAGCGTCACCGTCAGGTTCAGGTTCTGCGAGTAACCACGGGTCGGCATCACGCCTTTGTTCAACGTCGACTCCGACCACCCAAGGTTGGCCTTGAAGTTGGTGAACTCACTGCCTTCGCGCTGAAGAAAATCGTAAATCTCATCAGAGCTGTAGATGCCCGGGTCGATACTGTCGTGTTGCACCGTCAGGCCGAAACTCAACCGCGAGGTTTCATTGATCGGGTAGCCGAGTGTGGCCCCCAGGCCGTAACTGTTGATGGAGTAGTAGGAAACACCGCTGCCATCGTCGTAGTAGTTGTTGTAATCGGTGGCACTGTAGAACGCGTTATAGCCCAGGCTCACCCCGTCCGGCGTGAAGTAGGGGTTGGTAAAGCCAATGTTGTACTTGCTCTGGTACTGCGAGCGGGTCAGGCCCAGGCTGGCATAATCTCCGGTGCCCAGGAAGTTGTTCTGGGTGATCGAACCGCCAAGGATCAGCCCGGCATCCTGGGCAAAACCGACGCTGGCGGTAATCGAGCCGGACGCTTGTTCTTCGACCGCGTAGTTCACATCAAGCTGGTCGTCGACCCCCGCCACGGCCGGGGTTTCGACGTTGACCTCCTTGAAGAAGCCCAGGCGCTCAAGGCGAACCTTGGACTGGTCGATCAGGTAGGTCGACGCCCAGCCACCTTCCATCTGGCGCATTTCCCGGCGCAGCACCTGGTCGTCGGTCTTGGTGTTGCCACGGAAGTTGATGCGGTTCACATAGGCCCGTTTGCCCGGGTCGACCGCAAACACGATGTCCACGGTGTGGTCTTCATCGTGGGGCGTGGGCATGCCGTTGACGTTGGCGAAGGTGTAGCCGTCGTTACCCAGGCGCCGGGTGATCAGGTCCGAGGTGGTGGTCATCAGTTTGCGCGAGAACACCTGGCCTTTCTGCACCAGCAACAGGGCTTCAAGCTGGTCCTGGGGCACTTTCAAGTCGCCGCTGAGCTTCACGTCACGCACCGTGTATTTCTCGCCTTCGTTGATGTTGACGGTGATATAGACGTGCTTCTTGTCCGGGGTGATGGACACCTGGGTCGAGGTGATGTCCATGTTGATATAACCACGGTCCAGGTAATAGGAGCGCAGGCGTTCCAGGTCCCCGGTGAGTTTTTCACGGGCGTACTTGTCATCGTTGGTGAAGAACGACAGCCAGTTGCTGGTCTTGAGGGTGAACGTGCCGATCAGTTCCTTGTCGGTAAACACGTGGTTGCCCACCACGTTGATGTGCTGGATCGCGGCCACGGAGCCTTCGTCGATCTTGACCTTCAGGCCCACGCGGTTACGCGGCTGCGGCAGCACTTCGGTGTCGACCGTGGCCGAATAGCGACCCTGGGCCACGTACTGGCGCTGCAGTTCGTTGCGCATGCCTTCCAGGGTGGCGCGCTGGAAGATCTCGCCCTCGGCCAGGCCCGACTGCTTCATGCCCTTGAGCAGGTCTTCGGTGGAGATGGCCTTGTTGCCTTCGAACTCGATGCTGGACACCGATGGGCGCTCGACCACATTGATGATCAGCACCGTGCCGTCGCGGCTCAATTGGATGTCCTGGAAGAAGCCGGTCTTGAACAACGCACGGGTGGAATCCACCAGCCGTCGGTCATCCGCTTCGTCCCCCACGTTCAGCGGCAAGGCACCAAACACGCTGCCCGCCGAGACCCGTTGCAGACCGTTGATACGGATATCCGAGATTTTGAAGGCTTCAGCGTGTGCAAGTGTGACATTGAGCAGCAGCGCAACCGAGCAGAGCAGGCGCGAAAAATTCATCAAGATCTTTTCCAGAACACATCGACAAGCAGCGCAAGCGCGCCGGGATGACTCGCCGCAGACGGGTCACCACAACGCGGCCAGACGGGTGGACGGCAAGCATAAGAGCGGCGCGGGTTTGGTGCGGTTAACCAAGTGTCAAGTTAGGTAAAGGTTGGCCCCGGGGCGATGAGGCTGGGCGATACTGTGGGGGTACCCTTTCACGAGCTCGCCATGATCCGCGTATTGCTAGTCGACGATGACCAGGAACTGACTGAAATGCTGGGCCAATACCTGGAGCATGAAGGCTTTGAGGCGACCTGCGTGCACACCGGCGAGGAGGGTGAAGTTGAGGCGTTGTCGGGGCGCTACAGCATTGTGGTGCTGGACGTGATGCTGCCCAGGCTCTCGGGCATCGAGGTGCTCCGGCGTATCCGGGCCAGCAGCCAGGTGCCGGTGGTGTTGCTCACGGCCCGGGGCGACAACATCGACCGGATCACCGGGCTGGAACTCGGCGCGGACGATTATGTGCCCAAGCCCAGTTCCCCGGGTGAACTGGTGGCGCGGCTGCGCGCGATCATGCGCCGGGTGCAGCCCGTGGACCCGCCGGCCGCTGACGTGATCAAGACCGGCGCCCTGGTGCTCTGGCCCGGCAAGCGCCAGGCCCTCTGGAAAGGCTGCGCACTGGGGCTGACCAGTACCGAATTCAGCCTACTTGAAGTGCTGGCCCGGTGCGCCGGCCAGGTGGTGAGCAAAAAGGACCTGTCGCTCAATGCCCTGGGCTGCCCGTTGACCCGCTATGACCGGCGCATCGACGTGCATATCAGCAGCATTCGCCAGAAGTTGGGCCCGCGCCCGGATGCCAAGGCCTGGATCCAGAGCGTGCGTGGCCTCGGTTACCTGTTGATCGCCGAATGATGAAACCCAGCCGGCTGTTCTGGAAACTGTTCCTGGCCTTTTGGCTGGCCACCAGCCTGACGTTCCTGGTGGGCTTGAGCATTCTCGTGGCGGGCAGCCTGGGCCCCGGGGACCATCATCTGGATGCGATCCTGGCCAGCGAAGAACAGTTGCTGGAACAGTACGGTGTCGAGTCGGGCCGCCAGCTCCTGGCGGTGTGGCAGCCACCCCACGGCCAAGCCATTGGCGTTTATGACAGTGCCGGTCAATTGCTGGCCGGCACGCCGGTCTCGCAGGTGGCTTATGAAAAGTCGCTGATCAGCAAGGACGGGGCCGCGCTGTCCCTCAGGTCTTCCCATCCTCCCCACGAACCCGGGCGCCTGGGCCACTGGATCCCGCTGATCATCGGTACGCTGATGAGCGCGCTGTTCAGTGGGTACATGGCCTACTACCTGGCGTGGCCGCTGGCTTATCTGCGGCGGGCGATGGGCGACGTTGCGCTGGGCCGCTTCGAAACCCGGGTGCGGCCGATGATGGGCAAGCGCCGTGATGAAATCGTCGACCTGGCCGAAGACTGCGACCGCATGGCCAACCAGCTCAAGCTGCTGGTGGAAGCCCAGCAACAGCTGTTGCACGACATCTCCCATGAACTGCGCTCACCGTTGACGCGCCTGCAAGTGGCCATCGGGCTGTTGCAGCAAGACCCGGCACGCCAGGAAATGCTCGGGCGCATCCAGCGTGAGTCGGCGCGCATGGACACGCTGATCGAGGCGCTGTTGACCCTGGCGCGCGTGCAGGGCCGCCCCGAAAGTATCGAGCGCGAGCCGGTGGATATCGTCGAATTGCTGGCCGTGATTGTCGAGGATGCTCAGTTCGAGGCGGGTATCAAAGGCTGCAGTGTCAGCTTGCAGGCGTGTCCGGACTTTGTCAGTCGGGCCAGTGGCGAGCTGCTGTATCGGTGTTTCGAAAATGTCATTCGAAATGCCGTGCGCTACACGCAGCCTGATACCACGGTGCGGGTTTCGGCGGAGGTCAGCCCCGACAACCGTTGGCTGCGGGTGTTGATCACCGATCAGGGGCCGGGTGTTGAAAACCTGCGGTTGCGGAGTATTTTCGAACCTTTCGAACGTGGCCCGAATGACACCGATGCCGGTTTCGGACTGGGCCTGGCGATCGCCTTGAGGTCCGTGGAAATGCATGGCGGCACCATCGAGGCGCACAACGAGCCGTCCGGCGGGTTGAGCGTGGAAATCATCCTGCCTCGGGTGGGATCTTTACACGATATTACATTGGCTTGACCGCCCTGTACGCCCTGCGCCTTTAGACTTTTCCTCTGCGTGAGCTGATGTTCAGTGACGCCATTGGCGTGGAGGTGGCGATGTTTCAGGTGCATAAAAAAGGCTTCGTGGCCGGCAAGAAAATGGTCGACGGCCTGGTGCCTTACGATTTCTTCTGTGAAGACAGCCCGGCGATCAACCTGTTCGTGTTTACCGGCTCTGCGGCCCTCGGCCAAACCGTGGAAGAGCAGACATTGTGGGGCTTTACCCGGCTGGAGCGGTTTGAAGCCATGACCGGCGCCCTGGTGGCGAACAAGAAGAACGACGGCTGGTTTCAAAGCGTCAACGTGCTCACCGGGCCCAGCCAGAACGGCACCCAAAGTGTGAAATTCCAGCGCGTGCTGAAGATCATCAAGCACGCCACCGCCACGGGCCGCGCGACCAGCAAGTTTGAATACGAGATTCATACGGATGAAGGCGACACCTACTTCACCCGCCGACCCGCTGCACCCGACAGTGCGCAAACCGTCATTTATGCGGCGGATCAATAGCGCGGCTGCCGGAGTTCAAAAAGAGCGAAAAGGGGACAGATTTATTTATAAAATAAATCTGTCCCCTTTTTACCGTCCCCTGCCGGCAGCCTCTACCGGTGCTGAAACCTTGGCAACGAAGCAATCCGCATCTTCGGCTCCTGCAACCTGGCCAGGTCACTGGCAATCTGCGCCCGCCAGAAATGCGCCCCGGCCAGTTGCGCATCCACCCACGCCTGGCGCAGCAACACCTTGGCCTTGTCCACCGACCCGTACTGGGCCTGACGCAGAATCAGCTGCGCCTTGATCCGCAACATCTGCGGCACGAACCAGCGCTCATGCCGGCCCAGCGCCAATTGCAGGGTGTCTTCCAACACCTCCAGCGCCAGTTTCTCCAGGCCCAGCCGCGCCAGCCCCAGGGCGTATTCACAACGCAGCAAGCTATAAAGCTGGCTATCGCCTTGGCCATGCAGGTGATGCAAGGCCTCACCCAGCAACGGCACGCCTTCTTCGGGCGACCCCTGGCGGATCAGCAGGATGCTCTCGAAGCACAGCCGAAACTGACGCCAGATGTGCAGGTCCTGCTGGGTCGTGCTGTCTTGCAGCAAGCCCAGGTAGTACCGCACCTTGGGCAGGTTGGACGCCAACAGTGCCAGGGGAATTGCCCCCAGGCACAGGGTGTACCAGAGGGTCGCGGGGTGATCGAGGGTGATGGCTTCATCGACGCAACTGCCGATCAGGCGCAGCGCCGGGTCGACGTCGCCTTCCAGCAACTGCACCTGTGCCTTGAGGCAGCGGGCGGCGATGCGCTGGTCAAAATGCACGTCGATAATGTGCGAGCGCGGGGCTGACGGTGACCCCAGTGCCTCGTCGATATTCTGTCGGGCGCCGGCCAGGTCGCCCATGTGAAACAACGCCAGCGCGCGCATGCGTTTACCCAGCAGTTGCTGGTTGCCGCTGTTGTTCAGGCTGATGTAGCGCTCGGCCAATTCCAGCGCTTCGGCGTACTGGTTGCAGCCGCAGCGGTCACTCCACAGGCCCCACAGCGCCCGCAGCTTGTGCTCGGCATCGCCCAGGTCGCGGGCGTCTTCACGCACCTGGCGCCAGGCTTCGCGCATTGGCCCGCCGGTGCCATAGGTGAGCATCAGCACGCTGGCCAGGGCGGTTTGCAACAGCATGCGCTGGCGCAGCGGCAGCGGGGTGGTGGCGGCGCTGGCCAGGCCTTTGTCGACCCAGGTGCGGCACTCGCTGACCAGCGACAGGCGCAGCCACAGCGGCACACCGCCCAGGGTCAGTTCGATGCCGGTGGGCAGGTCGCCCGAGGCTGAAAAGGCCCACTCCAGCGCGGTGCGGATGGTGTTGATTTCCGGGCCGTAGAGGCCGATCCAGGTCTCGGGAGAAAGCCCGTCGAGGGTCTGCCCGGCTTCCTGCAATACGCCCAGCGCATACAGTGCATGACGCTGGCGGGTGGCGTCGGCTTCGCCGTGTTCGTTGAGTTTCTCCAGGGCGTAGGCGCGGGTGGTTTCCAGCAGGCGGTAGCGCTTGAGCAACTGCGATTCACCGGCGATCAGCAGCGACTTGTCCATCAGGCTTTCCAGCAAGGGCAGGGCATTGCGTGCATCGAGGGTGCTGCTGGCGGTCATGGCCTTGACCGCGTCCAGGGTAAAAGAACCGGTGAACACCGCCAGTTGGCGCAACATGGCCTGTTCGTCGCCGGTGAGCATCGAGTAGGTCCAGTCCAGGGTCGCGCTCAGTGAACGGTGGCGGGCGAGGGCGGTGCGCCGGCCGGTCATTTGCAGGCGGAAGCTGCCGTCGAGCAACCCCACCAGGTCCTGGATGCCAAAGGTGCGGACCCGCGCTGCGGCGATTTCGATGGCCAGGGCGTTGCTATCGAGCTTGCGACAGATGGCGCTGGCGGCGGCGACGTCGGTGTCCTTGAACACGAAGCCGGGGTCGAGGGCCTTGACCCGTTCGATGAACAGGGCGATGCCCGACCAGGTCATGGCTTGCTCGGCACTCAAGTTCACGTCTTCGTCCGGCACCAGCAACGGGGCGAGGTCGTGCACCCGTTCGCCCTCGGCCCGCAGCGGCTCGCGGCTGGTGGTCAGCACGCAGCACTGGGGCGCGCAACGCAGCAGCACCTCGACCGCGTCGGCGGTGGCTTGCAGCACGTGTTCGCAGTTGTCGAGCACCAGCAGCAACGGGCTGTTGGCGAGCATCGAGGCCACGCTTTGCAAGGGCTCGTCACTTACGCTTTGAATGCCCAGGGCGTTGGCGAGCATGCCGGCCACCCATTGGCCGCTGGTGGCGGGTGCCAGGTCGACGAAGCACATGCCCTGGTGAAAGCGGCCCTGCAGCAGTTGCGCCACGGCCAGGGCCACGGTGGTCTTGCCGATGCCGCCGGGGCCGGTGATGGTCACGAAACGCTGGCTCAGTACCTGGTCGGCCAGGCTCAGGATCAGCTGTTCGCGACCAATCACTGTGCTGGGCGGCGGTTGCAGGTTGGGCACGTCCACCGTCGGGGCGGGTACCAGCGCCTGGGCGATGGCGCCTTCACTCACTGCCTGCATCGTCACCGGCGCGACAAACCGATAACCCCGGCCTGGCACGGTGACGATGTAGCTGAAGTTGCCGTCATCCCCCAGCGCCCGGCGCAGCGCAACGATCTGCGCGCGCAGGTTGCATTCCTCCACCACCACCTTGGGCCAGGCGAAAGAGATCAGCTCGGACTTTTCCAGCAACTCGCCAGCCCTGCTGGCGAGGGCGATCAGCAAGTACAAGGCGCGGCTGCCGAGGGTCACCGGCTCGCCGTTGCGCAGCAATACATGCTGGCGCGCCAACAAGAGAAAGGGGCCAAAACCGATTGCATTCTCGGTGTGGTCCGGGGCCTGGGGGACGAGGTCCGTGAAGGACACTGCGGGGTATTTGCTCGAACTCATCAATTTGTCCTTTTTTGTAGTCGGGCTTGTTATTGGCGATCAGGCCATTCGCCCTTTTGGGTGCTTACGTGCGGCAGCAGGCTTGGAGAGTTGAAGTCGATCAAAAAGGTGAGAGTTGTCGCCCTCCTTTGGGGCATGGACGTTGTTATAGGGCGCGGGGCCGTTGGGTTTCAGGCGATGAGACTGTTTCAATTTAGAAACATTTTATTACTAGAAAACCTGATGTAGCAGAATGTATGCCAGTTGGCATGTAACAAAGATGACAACAACCGTATGAAATTTATGGGGATTTTTGAGGTCGTCGAAGGCGGGGGAAGGTGGGTGTTCGGAAAGGCGAATATTTCTAATTGTGTCGTTCGGGATGCCGAATAAAACGGCGGTGGTTTGGCGTGGTTTTTTTGGCTGTGTATCAGACTGTGTATCAGCACCCACCTGATACACCGGCATGAATAGAAGGAGGAAACGCGACACAGACGGGATACACGCCTGGCTTTAAATCTGTCTACCAGATGGCGCAGGCGGTCACCCACCGCACAAGCGCCCTGGCCACATTCAGTCAAGCCAGGAGATTCAACAATGAAGCGCCATTACGCAGCCCTTGCCGCCACCCTCGCACTGTCCCTCGGTGCCTTCGCCGCCACCGCCCATGCCGAGGATGCCAAGCCTCAGGAAAAATGCTTCGGCGTGTCCCTCGCCGGTGCCAACGATTGCGCCGCCGGTGCCGGGACTTCCTGCGCCGGCACCGCCAAGGCGGATTACCAGGGCAACGCCTGGGTGCTGGTGGACAAAGGCACCTGCACCCAGATCAAAACCCCCAAAGGCTTCGGCAGCCTGACGGAACAACCATGATTGCCCTGGCCCCTGCGGTGCTCAAGCGTGTGCTGCCTGAGGCGCTGCTGTTGCTGGTGGCCCGCCTCGGGATCGCTTCGGTGTTTTTCCTCTCGGGCCGCACCAAGGTGACCGGTTTCCTGCAGCTCAAGCCGTCGACCTACACCTTGTTTCGCTCGGAATACGCCTTGCCGCTGGTGCCGCCGGACTGGGCAGCGCACCTGGCGACCTACGCCGAGCATCTGTTCCCGCTGTTGCTGGTGCTGGGCCTGCTGACCCGCCCGGCGGCTGCCGCGCTGTTGGGCATGACCCTGGTGATCGAGGTGTTCGTGTACCCCGACGCCTGGCCGACCCACCTGACCTGGGCGGGCTTGTTGCTGCCGCTGCTGGCGTATGGCGGCGGGGCCTGGTCACTGGACCGCTTGCTGTCCGGCCAACGCCGTTAACCCTTTCACAACAATGATCAGGCCCCAAGGCCTGTGGAGAGTCGCATGCGTATTCTTTCTTCCCTGGCGATCGCCATGGCACTCGCTACACCGTTGGTGGCCTCGGCCGCCGATGCAGCCAAGCCCCAGCCGGGCACCGGTAAAAGCGTGGTGATCGTGCCCGGTTCCTTTGTCGACGGCTCCGGCTGGCGAGTGGTGCACGACATCCTGATTCACAAGGGCTACAAGGTCACCGTGGTGCATCAGGGCCATGAAAGCCTCGCCGCCGACGTGGCCGAGGCCCGCGAAGTGCTGGAGCAGCAGGTCGGCCCGGTGGTGCTGGTGGGTCACAGCTCCGGCGGCGGGGTGATCTCGATTGCCGGTGACCGCGACAAGGTCAAGTCGATGGTCTATGTCTCGGCCCTGCAACCGGAAGTCGGCGAGAACATGAGCCAGCTGCTGTCGTCGATGCCGGCGCCGAGCAATGACGTGATGCAGACCCGCGACGGGCATCTGTTCTTTGATCGCACCAAGTTCAATGCCGATTTTGCTGCCGACCTGACCACCAACCGCACCGACTTCATGGCCGCCTCCCAGGTGCCGGCCACCACCGCGCTGTTCGGCGGCACCGTGTGGGCCGCGGCCTGGCACAAGAAGCCGACCTACGCCGTGGTTTCCACCGAAGACCGTGCCCTGAGCCCCGATCTGCAGCGCTGGATGTACAAGCGCGCCGGCTCGAAAGTCACTGAAATCAAGGCCAGCCACTCGGTGTACATCTCCCAGCCCGAGGCTGTGGCGAAGGTCATCGAAGACGCGGCATCCGTCATCAAATAAACCCCACCCCCGAGGAGTAATACCCATGAGCACATCCATCAAATCCCGCTTGAGCCTTGCCACTGCTGCCGCCCTGATCGCCATGGCGTCCGCTTCCTTCGCGGCGGCCGCCAGCGCCGCCGACCAGCCGGAACAGCCGGGTCGCTGCTACGGCGTGAACAACTGCAAGGGCGAAAGCCTGTGCGCCACGGCCAAGAACGATTGCAAGGGCCTCAACAGCTGCAAGGGCCAGGGCGTTGTCGTCAAGACCCCGTCCGAGTGCCTGAAGCTGGGCGGCACCACTACCGAACCGAAGTAACACCCCGGCGGGCCCAGGTTGGGCCCGCCGCCTATTTATGCAACGGAGACCACATGATGCCGACACCCAACCCGCGTTTTCCAGGCTATGGCCTGGGGCTGCGCAAGGAACACTACAGCGAGTTCCTGGAGAACCCGGTGGCGGTGGATTTCGTTGAAGTGATCTCCGAGAATTTCATGGTCGCGGGCGGCCAGCCCCGGCACATCCTGCGCCAGATTCGCGAGCGGTATCCGGTGGCGCTGCACGGGGTGTCGATGTCGATCGGCACGGCCGAGGGCCTCGATCGCGATTACCTGAAACGCCTCAAGTCGCTGGTGGACGAGATCGAACCGCTGTTTGTGTCCGACCACTTGAGCTGGTCCCGCAGTGGGGCCTTCAACTCCCATGATCTGCTGCCGGTGCCTTACACCCATGAGGCACTGGACCGGGTCTGCGCCAATATCGACCTGGCTCAAGAAGTGTTGGGCCGCACGATGCTGTTTGAAAACCCGTCCAGCTACCTGGCCTTTGATGGCGCGTCCATGAGCGAGTGGGAATTCATCGCCGCCATGTCCCGGCGCACCGGCTGCGAGCTGTTGCTGGACGTCAATAATGTGTTTGTCAGCGCCAGCAACCATGGCTTTGACGCTCTCGCGTTTCTCGACGGGATTCCGGCCGAGCGGGTCCGGCAAATTCACCTGGCCGGCCATAGCCAGGGCCGCGATTTGCTGATCGACAGCCACGACAGCCCGGTGTGTGATGGCGTCTGGGACTTGTATGCCAAGGCCGTTGCGTTGCTCGGCCCGGTCGCCACGATGATCGAGCGCGATGACGAGATCCCGCCCCTGGCAGAGCTGCTGGAGGAGCTGTCGATCGCCCGCATGCTCGGTGCCTCCGAGGCCTACAAGCGTGCGCAGGTGCGCTCATGAATCTCGCGCAATGGCAGCAGGCTTTTCATACCTGGCTGGTGAGTGCCTCGGAGCAGTCGGCCGAGATGTTGGGTAACAAGGCCGCGGGACTGGCGGTGTATCAGAACAACTACCGCGCGCAATTGGTGGGTTGCCTGGAACAGGCGTTTCCCAACCTGCGGCGCTGGGTCGGGGACGAGGCGTTCCTGGCCGCGTGCGTCAGCCATATCGACCGGTATCCGCCCCATGCCTGGACCCTGGACGTCTATCCCGAGGGTTTTCACCTGACCCTGGGCGAACTGTTCCCCAACAATCCCGACGTGCATGAACTGGCCTGGATCGAGTCGTCGCTCAATGAAGCGTTTGTCGCCGCCGATGCCAGCCCGTTGCCCATGGACGTGCTGGCGTCGGTGGATTGGGACACGGCACGCCTGCAACTCACGCCATCGCTGCGCTGCCATGGGCTGACCACCAACGCCGAGGCGATCTGGTCGGCATTGTGGCAGCAAACCCCGGCGCCCGAGGCGGTGATGCTGGCCGAAGCCGGTGGGTTGCTGGTGTGGCGTCGGCAGTTCACTTCGCGCTTGCGCCAGGTCGATGCGCTGGAGTTCCAGGCCTTGGTGCACCTGCAAGGCGACGGCAGTTTTGCCGGGTTGTGCGAGTTTCTGGTAGCGCGCCTGGGGGAAGAGCAGGGCGTCGCGAAAGCCGGTGAGCTGTTGGCCGGCTGGATCGGCAGCGAGTTGATTGTGGGGGTCGTTGAAGACCTTTCTGTGTCGCATTTTTCGGAGCTATAAACCTATGTCTTTTTTCAATCGCCGTCGCTTTCTGATTTCCAGCGCCATTGCTTCAGTGGCGTTGTCACTGCCGGTCATGGCGACGCCCGCCCGTTGGACGATCCGCCAGGTCAGCACCGACCTGCTGGATATCGGCTACTACGAGGCCGGCCCGGAAGAGGGCAGGCCGATCATTTTGCTGCATGGCGCGGACGGCGACCTGGAGCGCTTCGCCGAGGTCGCACCCTACCTGGCCGCCCGGGGCTTTCGGGTAGTTGCCCCGTACCTGCGTGGCCATGGCACTACCACGCCGCTGGACAAGGCGGCACCCGCCAGCACTCAGGAAGTGGTGCTCGGCCAGGACGTGCTGGACTTGATGAACGCCTTGCACATCCCCGAGGCGGTGCTCGGCGGGTTCGATCTCGGCGGCCGCGCTGCCACCGCCGCGGCGACCTTGCGGCCAAGCCGTTGCGTGGCATTGGTCACCGTCAACAGCGCGCCGCAGCCCGCCCTGGCCGAGGTGCTGGTGCAGATGGCGCAGATGGGCAAATGGCGCACCTGAACATGAATATTTGGACAGCCGCGCATTTGCCCGCTGAAAAAAAAGGCCGCTGCCCGTAATCTAGACGCCTTTGCCACGTGTGCGGATTGTCCATGTCTTCAGTAGCTGATGGGTTGCCCAGTGATAAGCGTCTAGCGGCGGTTGTCGCCATTTCCCTGGGGATCGGCATGGCGACCCTCGACACGGCCATCGTCAACACCGCGTTGCCGACCCTGGCCGAAGGGATTGGCACCGACTCCGCTTCGGTGATCTGGGTGGTCAATGCCTACCAGTTGGCGACCATCGCTGCGGTGCTGCCCTTTGCGTCCCTGAGTGATGTGGTCGGTCACCGCCGGGTGTTCCTCGGCGGCTTGCTGGTGTTTGTGGTGGCGTCGCTGTTTTGCGGGCTGGCCTGGTCACTGCCGACGCTGACTGCCGCCCGGGTGGTGCAGGGCCTGGGCGCTGCGGCAATCATGAGCGTCAACATTGCGCTGCTGCGGCACATCTACCCGGCAAAAATCCTCGGCCGAGGGCTGGGGTATAACTCATTGGTGGTGGGGCTGGCCTTTACCCTGGGGCCGACGGCGGCGTCGGCGATTCTATCGGTGGCTACCTGGCACTGGTTGTACCTGATCAACCTGCCCCTTGGGGCATTGGCCTTGTGGCTCGGGGTGCGGGCGATTCCGGTGATCCCGATCACCGGGCATGCCTTCGACCGGCTGGCGGCAATTCTCTGCGCCGGGTTGTTTGCCCTGCTGGTGCTGGGCCTGGGCTCGGCGGTGCACGGTGCGCAGGCGGTGTTGACGCTGGGGCTGATCGCCGTGGCGCTGCTGTGCGGGCTGTTGCTGATCCGCCGTCAGGCCGGGCACCCGGCGCCGATGCTTGCGGTGGATCTGTTCAAGCGCCCGCTGTTCACCTTGTCGGCCCTCACCGCGATTTGCGCGTTCAGCGCCCAGGGGCTGGCGTTTGTGTCGCTGCCGTTCCTGTTGCAAACCGTGTTGGGGCACAGCCAGGTGGCCACCGGTTTCCTGATGACGCCGTGGCCGGCGGTGGTCGCGGTGATGGCGCTGATTGCCGGGCGCCTGGCGGACCGTATCTCCCTGGCGTTGTTGTGCGGCATCGGCCTGGTGATGTTGAGCGCGGGCATGGCCTCGCTGGCGACCCTGGGCAACGACGCCTCGACCTTCGACATCGGTTGGCGCATGGCCCTGTGTGGCGCCGGGTTCGGTTTTTTCCAGTCGCCCAACCTCAAGGCGATCATGACCAGCGCACCGATTGCCCGCAGCGGGGGAGCCAGCGGGATCGTCGCCACGTCGCGGTTGATGGGGCAGACACTCGGCGCTTCGTTGGTGGCGTTGTGTTTCCACCTGTCCCTGAGCAGCGGCCCGCAGTACGCGTTGTGGCTGGGCTGCGGGTTTGCCCTGGTGGGCGCGGTGGCCAGCGGGTTGCGCCTGATGCAGGACGGCGCCAAGGTTTAATCATTTGGGCCTTGTAAAACCTTGAGGTAGACGGCTACCGTGGCCGTCTAAATAATTCTGAATGTTTCAGCTTTTATGTCTGATCTGGCCCAACGCAGTGCTGATTCCCACTCCCGCCGTGCCGCGCTGACCCTTGGCCTGTGCCTGCCCAGTGACGTGTTGCTGTACCTGGTGCTGCCGATGGAGTCCCAGGCGTTCGGTATCACCCTGGCCCAGGCCGGGGTGCTGCTGGCGGCCAACCGCCTGGTGCGGATCTTCGGCTACAAGCATGTTCTGAATTTCTACGCCCGTAACGGTGATCGGCTGACGTGCTCCATTGCCGCCGGCGCGGCGGCGGTGTGTGCCCTTGGCAACTCGATGCTGTCCGGGTTTGCGGCCTTGCTGGGGCTGCGGTTGGTCTGGGGCCTGTGTTTTGCGGCGTTGAACCTTTCCACTCAAGTGTTGGCCACCTCTGAACCGCTGGGTGCGGCGCGGCGGGCGGGGCGGTCGCGGGCGTTGATTGCCCTGGGGCCGATGCTGGCCTTGCCGTTGGGTGGGTGGCTGACGTTGCAGGTGGGGCCGCGGCCGATCTTCTGGATTCTGGCGGTGTGTTGCCTGGTGGGGTTGTGGATGGCGCGGGGGTTGCCGACTGCGGGTCACAATTTGCATGGCACGCCGGGGCGGCGGTTCAAGTTGCCTGACAGTGTGGCGACCTGGTCGTTTATCGAAGGGGTGGCGCTGGATGGGCTGTTTATCTTTGGCCTGTCGATTCAGGCGCAGAAGCTGCTGGGGGGCAATGCGGTATTGATTGCCGGTGGGTTGATGGCGCTGCGATATGTTTCGGAGTTGCTTCTGAGTCCGCTGGGGGGGCGTGCTGCGCAGCAGTTTGGTGCTACGTCGATGTTGCTGCTGTTTTCGTTTCTCAGTGCGTTGGCGTTGGGGGCGTTTGGTAGTCATTGGGTGATTGTGGGGGCGGCGGCGGTGTTGGTGTTGCGGGCGTTGCAGTTGCCGTTGGTGACGACGCTGGTGGCAGAGCGTAATCCGGGGGCGATGCGGGTTTCGGCGTTGGCGTCGAATGCGGTGTGGCGTGATGTGGGGGCGGGGCTTGGGCCTTTGCTGGCGGGGTTGTTGTTGCCGGTGGCGTCGGCGCCTTGGGTGTTTGGCGTGGCGGGGGCGGCGATTGCGGTCAGTGCGGTGTTTTGCTGGCGGGCCAGGGGTTTAGCATGAGATGGGGGGAGGGGGGTACATATCCGTTTCTTCGGTAACGGCCACTTAGGGTTC